>DXHA01000059.1 GCA_019113675.1 Candidatus Yaniella excrementigallinarum | reverse complement strand
GGTTATACACACCGGTTGCGACACCATAGGCGATTCGGTGGGTGATTGCCCGGGTTTTTCCAGTGCCTGCCCCGGCCAGAATGCGTACCGGTCCAGATAGAGCGGTAGCAGCCTGTCGTTGTTCAGCGTCCAAACCGTCCAGAATAATTTCAGGTGTTTGCAATTTAATTCTCTAAAGTTCTGGGTCGTGGCAATGGTCCACCGTACCAGTGGCGGATTAGCTGGTGAGCAATCGAGGCAGCACCGGGGATAAACATGCGCCCATTTTCTACTTCTTCACGTAACTCTTCACGACTGACCCACCGCACGTTAGCTAGTTCTTTGTGGTCGGCGTGGGCATCTTCTGGATGTTGTGTCTGGCCGAGATATCCCAGCATCAATGATTGAGGGAAGGGCCAGGGCTGCGATCCCATATAGCGCACACCATCTACAATGACGTGGGACTCTTCATATACTTCACGCTTTACCGCGGCCTCAAGCGATTCGCCCGGTTCGACGAAACCGGCCAGCGTAGAAAAGCGTTTATTGCCCCAGGCTGTATTGTTCCCCAAGAGGGCGCGATCTTGTGGGTCAGTAATCAACATAATAACTGCCGGATCAGTTCGTGGGAAATGCTCGGAGCCGTCGTTAGGGCATATCTGTACCCATCCTGAACGTGTGATCTCTGTCCGAGTTCCACACCGAGGACAATATCTATTGGCTTTATGCCAATTGGCAATAGCTATAGCAGACACGAAGATCCCGACGTCACGATCATTGAGCCCCGCAGCGATATCCGAGACCCCAAGCCAACTAATTTCTGAAGGGTCTTCAACTGCCGAACCGCCAACTTGTGGATCTTGCAACCAGGGTGCTTTAGTATCGGAATCTGCCACTAATAGAATGATTTCCACATGGTCTTCGTCTGGATCCACGAACTGACTGTGCTGCGGGGCGTGGCTTGCTGAACGCCCCAGGTAGACGGCATCCTCGGGTAGATCACCGGTTGGCGTGGTCAGCACCAATTCACCGTTATACATAGGGGCTGATCTACCATGCAGCCATAATGTTCGGGTATTCGGTCGTTCCCAAAGCGTGGCCAACCACTGGGCGTCATCCCGGAGGCTAGTGCCGCGATCGACATCGTCGCGGGCAAGAGGAAGGCGTCCAAGGCCAGTTAACATATCCATAATTTCCACTGTAGTCGGCTCCCATAGATTTTCGACTCACCCACCTATATTCGTACATATCTTCGATACGCGAGCGTAAGGTAGTTGTGATGAAACGTACCGCCATGGAACTAGCAGCACTTGCATCGGCTGCCATGCCCGGGCTTGATATTGTCCAAGCCGCAGCCTTCCCGGATGATTCGCGGGCATTTGATTCTGCCATCGTCACGGATACAGATAACAATCACTGGCGGGTGCGTTCACCTAGGAATTCTCAGGCTGCGTTTCGTTTAGAAACCGAAATTCAGGTGCTCTCTGGATTTACTCCGGCTATTCGAGCCCACCTACCATTCCGGGTCCCCTCAGTTGCTGGTGCAGTACAAATCGATTCGCTGCGAACCTTTATTTATCATCAGATGCCCGGCCAGCCAGTGGACTTAGACACCATTACTGGTGCAGAAAATCAGACCATAGATGACATTGGACGCATTGTCGCCGCGATACATAAGCTACCGCAATCGGTGGTGGAGACCGCTGACTTGCCTGCGTACAGTGCCGAACAGTTACGTTCCCGTTCACTATCAGAGTTAGATCAAATCGCACTGACAGGTAAAGTACCCTCGGTGTTGCTGCGTCGGTGGGAAAATGCGTTTGAAGAACGTCAAATGTGGACGTTTACACCACGAGTGGTTCATGGCGATTTCGATGAAGCTTCGCTGCTTATCGACCGGAATCGGGCTGTCGGCGTCACAGCATGGACCGATCTTCATATTGGCGATCCTGCCCAAGACTTCATTTGGTTGGCGTCAACAGATTCCCTTGAATTTCGCGAAGCCCTGATTTCGGCATACCACCGACATATGGATTTACCCGCTGATTATGTAGATCTACACATCTTACGTCGGGCCGCGCTGGCAGCAGAGTTTTCATTAGCCAAATATTTGATGTCAGGCATAAACGCATCAAATAACGAGGTGGTCGCTGAAGCACAAGCTATGTTGGACGAGCTGGCTTCGGATATAGCAGCTACCGGCGGCCAAGATATCGGTCAACGATTTTGGGAATCGACACCTGAACCAACCGCGCCTGCGGATACAGCCTCCCAGTACACACAAGATAATGCATTAGCTGACGAGGAATCTGTGGCAGCCTCTAATGCTGCTACAACATCTGGAGCTTCCGCGGAAGATGAAGAAGCCGAGCATACAGACAAGACACCCACAGACGAAGCACTCGCTACCCAGACAGCACACGAGGAACTTCCTGAGCTTCAACGACCAGAAGCCGAGGAGGATGGAGCAGAATTGCTCGTCCACTCGTTAGGTGATGACAACCAAATTATCCCACACCAACCAACTACCCAAGCCTCCGCTGAGGATGAAGATACGCAGCCAATTTCTTGGCAAGATGTCCGGGAGAACCTCGACGCCGATTAGCGCTCGCCGAATGCCTTCAGCAGGATCGTTTCGAGTTCTTTCTCCGAAGCAAAGTCGTGCGGTGTCTTTTCCACCCCATGGGCTATATAAACAAACCGCCCGGTAATATTTTCGAGTGGAATATTATGTAAGCGCGACCAGGCCAGCCGATAGATCGCCAATTGCAGGCTTCGCTGGGGCATCTCACGGTCAGGCGGGATTCGACCCGTTTTCCAATCCACCAGTTCCCAGGTGGCAGCCGGGTCAAAGTCGATGTCAGGGTCTCCTCCGGTGCGAAACACCGCGTCAATACGTCCACGTAGTGTCAATCCTAAAACTGAGGTCTCAACGGCCGCTTCAATCATCACTGGTACTCGCTGGGCCCACTGTGAGGCCTGAAATCTTTCGCGTAGTTCGGCCAGCCCCGTTGCTTGGTCCCAATCGGCGTCCACGAGTTGTTCAGTTTCTTCAATATCGAACGAGGGTGTAAGACCCGGCATATTACGGGCGTAAAATTGCTCAATCCACTCGTGGACCAAAGTACCTTCTCGAGCGGCGGCTGTTGGTCGTTGTGGCATAGGACGACGGATTTGTCGGGCTACCGATTCCGGATCTTGCGCCAATTCAACAAAACGGCTGGTCGAAATATGTTCGGGCATATGAATATCGTTCGGCACAGTCATCTGAGCTCGGCCTAATACCCAATCAACCCGTTGTGCCAAGTCCTGTTCAAGGTTTTCTCGCACTCCGGTTGCGGCTCGGACACGGGCTGCAGCTTGTTCTAAGACGTCCCGGCGCCGATGACTTCGTCGCACTAACATAGCCTCGCCATCTGGCTCGGGTAGGCGTCCGTCATCGCGTGCCTCCACCCGGTATTGTTCGGGCCCATCCAACGGATCATAGGGCCATTTAGCAACCACCGCACGTGAGCGACGCGGGTTTTCCTCTGGAAATTCGGTGGCCCAGTATGCTTTTTGGTCTAAACCGTGTGCCTGCTGGTAGGCCACCATCTCCTCTAGGAAGACCGACATTTCAGCGGGGGCTTTAGTAGTCCCTTGCCAATGTGCACCTGATACCCATAACAGATGTTTTGCCCGGGTGAAGGCCACATATGCCAGACGCCTAGCTTCAGCCAACTCATGGATTTTTACCTGCTGTTTTAGGGTTAAAACCTCCCTACCCTGAGTTTCGGTCAGTGTTTCGGCCATCTTTTCAGACCAGCCATCGACACCGGATAACCCGGCCCACTCGCGCACATCGGAGGCAGCTTCCTGTTCCCATTTCGGCAGAGTGTCGCGGTCTCCGCGCAGCGGCCACGGTAGGTCGCCTCGGGATTTGCTGGTCCACAGATCATGTTGGTTACCAGGGAAGATATTTTGGTTGAGCCCCGGTACAAAGACGGCATCCCATTCCAGGCCCTTGGAGGCATGCATAGTCAGGAGCTGTACCGCCCCAGGTTTTGGTTGTTCAGGTGGCATCTCTAAGCCATCTTCTTCCTCGGCGGCGGTCTCTAACCAGGTCAAAAAGGTAACCAAATCTAGAGTTCGGGTGTGATCAGCAGAAGCTTGGAAGGTCTCAGCAACTTTCAAAAATTCATCGAGATAACGTCGGGCATCCACCGAGGCATGCCCGGGGCGGACGCCTACTTCAATGCCCAGACCGGTGGTTTTTTCGATCTGACGGATCAACGTCGGGATGGGTAAATGGATCTGGGCCATCATGGTATGCAGTGCTTTGGCGAAACGCTGCATGCGTTGCAGCCCGACTGCGCTAAAAGTTTGTCCTTGCGAGCTGGTCCAGTTGTCCTTCGGCAATCGCAAAATACCATTAATCATCGATGGATGATCGATGGCTTCCAAGGGCGACGTTTCGCCATCTAACGGGTCTGTAGCGTCCTGGCGTTCCAATGCACGGCTATAGGCGTTTAGCACCCAGAGATCCTCTGGGCCAATACGCCAGCGCGGATTCGACAGCACTCGCACAAGTGCATCAGACGACTGTGGATCAGCCAATATTTTCAGAATCGAAACTATTTCGATGACTTCTGGAATACCCAATAACCCAGCGAGTCCCACCACTTCGTATGATATGCCACGGGATTCCAAGGCTTCGATAAGCGGAGGGAATTGTTTTTTAGTTCTACACAAAACCGCGGCAGTACTGGATCCGTCATTGACCCCCAGCTGTGTGATGCGTTCAGCTAAATGCGCGGCTTCGTTATCGGCAGATTCAAACCAGTTGAGTTCAACGGTTCCTGCTTCGGCACCTGATCGTGCTTGCAATTGGGGAATCAGTTGGCCATCTGTGGTTTCATCACGTAACGGTTGTGCCACGTGATTAGCCATATCTAGGATGTCGCGACTGTTCCGCCATGCTGTTGTTAGCTCTAGCTGGTTAGCTCCGAAGGCCTCGACAAAGGAAAATAGCTGTCCGGCTGAAGCCCCCCGGAAACCGTAAATGGACTGATTTGGGTCCCCTACTGCTGTGACTGAGTGCGGCTGTTGGTGGCCGTCTCCACGTCCAAATAACTGCGAAAATAATTGCAATTGCGCATGCGAGGTGTCTTGAAATTCGTCAAGCAGAACAATTTTATATTTTTGTCGCTCAATAGCACGTACTTCTGGCAGTTGCGTTGCGATGGTTGCCGCGTAGCGCACCAAATCGCCATAGTCCATGACGTTCTCGCGTTTTTTCAGTTCCAAATAGTCGGTGACCATGTCAGCGATTTTGGAACGTAGCTTGAGCATGGTGAACACCGATGCGGTGTTTTTACTCATCGCTTTGGCCACCGGCAGCCCCTGCCCGAAGGTAAACATGTCTGCGAGCGCATCGCGGACTTGGTCTGGTTCCACAAGGTGTTCTGCACAGTCGCCGGCCAATTTTTTGACGGCTTTGATGGTAGATGACAACGGTCGATCCCGAACGTCTGCTGCGATGGTGTCCTGCAGATCTTCGGAAGTTACATCGTTGAGGTCAAGCTCGGAATCATGGTCTTCAACAACGCTAGTGATGTACTGATAAGACTCAGCTTCACCAATAAGTCGGGCGTCTGGCTCTACCCCGATACGCAGGCCGTGTTCAGCAACCAAGGAGTTGGCGTAGGAATGATACGTTGTTACGGTTGCCTGGCCGATATCTGAAGTGTCGAAGTCCAGCTGGATATCTTCGCGTGCGGCAAGCTGCTCGATGGCATTATTTACTCGTGATTCCAGCTCTCCAGCAGCTTTTCGGGTAAACGTCACGCCCAATACTTCTTCAGGCCGCACATAACCGTTAGCAATGAGCCAGATGACTCGGTCAGTCATAGTGTGAGTTTTGCCGGAACCGGCGCCAGCCACCACTAATAACGGGTTAGGACCGGCTTCTATGATGGCGGCCTGTTCTGCAGTGGGATAAAGACGATCGGATATCGCCAGGTGGCCTTGCAGGAGATCCGTTAGCTCGTATGCGCTATAGCGTGGTGGGTGTCCCCATGTTAGACCAGCCATTCGGTTACCTGTTGTCCTTCCTTACAGATTGGGCACAGACTTGCCAGCTTGCAATCCTCTTGCTGATGCGCAGCATAGAAGTAGGGCCCTTGTACCCAACGTGCGGCGTCAGCAATGTCATTTTCTGCCCAGGTGCGGCCGTTATCCAATGCCGCCTGGGGCTGGATTTGTACGGTGGCACGATTTTTGCCTAGTTGTATTAACGCTGCGCCTGCAGGTTCGGTACGATCAACTAGGTCCTTGAGTGCACCGGCTTTGACCATAGCCTGGTAAACGCCCAGCTGCGGCAGACGCCTCATGGTTTCGGCACTGATTTCAGTGGCACCGGTCTTTAGGTCCACTACGTATGGTCGGCCCGCTTGGTCGATTTCTACTCGGTCTATGACACCGTTGAGTTTGACCCGAATATCGTCCAAGTCAAGGTCCACGGTAATGCGTTGTTCTACAGCGACCAGGCTACGCGGGCCGAATTGTTGTTTGGTTTTGCCCCGTCCAGTGGTGTATCCGTTTTGCATGCCTGAAACGTATTGGTAAAAAAATTCTAATGCCCGTTCAGCCTTGGCATACAGTGCGTCGTATTCCCATCCTGGTTCAATACCGGCTTCAGCTGCCAAGATAGGAAATTTTGCTTTAAGCTCCTGCATCATCGGGCCGATCTGCGCAGTTGGGTATTTTTCAGCGATGGCATGGACAAAAGTCCCAGTGGCAGCAGCAGGTGAAGATTGCGACGTAGAAATTTGGTAGATAAACCATTGCAACGGGGAATGCACTGCGGTTTCTACCGTGGAGGGCGAGAGTCGAATTCTGTTGGGTGTACCGGTTTCGTCCACACCATGAATCGGGTTGTCGGTAGATAACGGGATCAGGCCCCACCAGTTATCTGGGTCTGCCGCCTTGATCCCGCCCTCAGCTAATACAGCCAATGCTTCGGCGGCTTGCTGTGCATCTGCCTCTAGGCGCTGGATCTGCATTGCGCTATCGGTAGCTAGAAGTTCACGTTGGGCTTCTTCAAGTTGCCGACGCAGATGTGTTACAAGCCCAGTGACGGTTAGGGGTGTTGCTACCGTTGTGTAGGGACGAACTGGATGTTCATCGGTAGGTGACCATGGTGCCAGCCGCTCAATAAACATCGAGGGCTGGTGGTCTGCATCGGCCACTGCGGTGGCAATCAACCGGTTGCTTGCCCGTGAAATAGCTGCCGCAAAAGTCCGCAACTCGTCGTGGCGGACTTGAGCGATACGCTCATTAATAGGCTGCTGGCCGGCGGTGCCAGTTACTTCTTCAACTAGCTCTTGGGTGTGTAAGAGTTGGCCGCGCAATCTCGTGTTAGGCCACACCCCTTCTTGGACACCGACGACAAATACAGAATTCCATTGACGTCCGGCTGATGTAGTTGGGGTTAAGACGGCAACACCTGACTGGCCTGCACGCGATGATAGGGAGTCCATAGGTAAATCTTGCTCGGCAAGATATTCGGTAAAACCTGCGGCAGTCTGTCCCGGGAATTGCACCACATAGCGTTCAGCTGCTTCAAACAGCGCCACCGCCGAATCTAGATCGCGGTTGGCGCGAACCGCAGCATCCTGATCATCCCCGAGGGCTTCTTCTTCCCATACATAGCCAATCTCAGGAAGTGCTGCGGACCAACCAGCCCATAAGACCAGTTCGGCTGAAGCGTTATCTTCGATTGTTGATTTGACCATTGCTGCCAGCATGCGGCCAATGCGTAGCGCTCCCTTGGTATAGCGTGGCATTTGGCGTGTGGTGTCAAGAGCTAGCATTGTTTCGGCATCATCTGGATGAGCTACAAGTTGATCCAAAAGTTCAGCTGAACTCCGAATACCGTTGGCGTCGCGTTCCACAGCTAATAATCTGCGACGCAAATTACGCAATTCTAATGGAGTCGAGGCACCGTAACGGCCGGTAATGAGCCAGTGTAAATCCGCAGGGTCTAAGCCAGTAGCGGTTTGTGCAGTACCATGTGCAACGGTATCGGCTGCTGCGGCTAATACTAACAATGGCGCAGCTGCTGGTTGTTGGTTCAGCATAACTTCAGAAATCGATCGCGATACCGGGATGGCTTCGGCTTCCAGCGCAGTAGCCACTTCTGCGACCTTTGCAGAGGTACGCGCCAGGACTGCCATATCCTCGAAAGCAACTCCGTGGCGATGATGCAATTCTAGTACCTGCTGGACAATAAATAAGTGCTCTTGGGTCGGTGAAGCAAGCCGGTGCACAGCAATCTCAGCGGCGTTTCGGGATGGTTTCAGGTCAGTTCGTATATCGGGTAAGCCAGCCACCGCAGGTACCCGGCCGACCGTGCGTTGATAAGCACGAAGAAGTTGTTCGCCCATACGATACCCGGAAGCTAAGGTCGTTGTTTTAGCTTCGGATGACAGTATTTCCGGCCAGGTAACTAAAGCTTGCGGACGGGCTCCACGAAAGCCTTGGACTGTGGTGTCAGGATTGGCGGTTATAACGATATCGCGCTTGGTGCCGAGTAATTGGACTAAGCGGTGAATGGCGGGGGTGGCGTCTTGAAAATCGTCAATAACTACATGCTGTATCCGTGCGGCCTCGGTTGCAGCTGCCATTGGATTAGCTTCCCATAGGTCTGCAGCCGAGGTAATGAGCCCTGATGGGTCATAGGCATCGGCGCCGGATAAATCCAGCACGTCACGGTAATCTTGCAGGATCGCGGCGGCTATTCTCCACTCTGGCCGTCCTCTAGCATGACCTAGCTCCTCAAGCTGACCGGGTTGTATACCGTATTCAGCGCTACGATCAATCAGTTCACGCAATTCATGGCGTAGACCTCGTAAGCCAACGGCTTGCTTCAAACTATCGGGCCAGTCCAAGGTCAACTCAGAGTCGGTGATATACCCATCAATGAGTTCAGCAAGAACACGATCTTGTTCTGCACCAGCTAATAGTCGCGGAGTCGCGGCATCGTCTTCTCGCATTCGATAAATAAAATCGAAAGCATAGGAAGCAAAAGACCGAACCGGTGTTTCAGCACGGGAATTAATTGCTTCATAATTTAATCTCGCGGTGAGGTGGCTACGCAACTGAGTAGCCGCGGCACGAGTGTTGGTTAGCAATAACATCTGACTGGTGGGCACCCCAGCCTTAATTCGGGCTACAGTGTATTCAATGGCCGTTGTGGTTTTTCCAGTCCCGGGGCCACCCAAAACCATGATCGGCCCATGCCCTGCGGCCTGATCGACGACCTCCTGTTGACTATCATCAAGTACCGTAGCCGAACTAAACAGATTCTGGGGCCGAAGTAGTTGCGGAGTTGAAGCCATAGGCACTATTGAACCACTTTTTATCTATCACCCGTCACACATATCCCCAGGTACAGTGGCAGTCCACACCGAGGATACAACTAGCATAAACCGCTAGTAAGAAGGTATTTTTGGAACCATGTTGGATGCAGCACATGTATTAACTATTCCGGGGCCTGATGAGCCGTGGCACACCGGGTCGATGGTGGGGTTTGATCTTGAAACCACGGGACCAAATCCGCACGATGCCAGGGTAGTAACCGCCTCGATTGTGCTATTGGACCCTGCTGGCCAAATGCGGGCCAATGCCGAGTGGCTAGTGGATCCCGAAATTGACATACCTGCCGAAGCTGCAGCAGTACACGGAGTCACGACCGAACATGCACAAACTCATGGTATGGATGCGGCTACAGCTTTGTCTGAGATCGTGGCCACGCTCAAAGATTTCATGCAACATCGCGTACCAATTGTCGCATATAACGGTGTCTACGACTTTACGGTACTGGCCACTGAACTAGCCCGTCGAAATATGGCAGAGCTGGCCGTAGCCGGAGTAGTAGATCCTTTTGTGCTAGACAAACAAGCCGACACCTACCGCAAAGGGAAGCGGACCTTAGCAGTGGTCTCGGAACACTATGAAGTAGTACTCGATAATGCTCACACCTCGCAGGCAGATTCGATTGCCGCAGTTCAGGTTTGCCAAGCCATCGTGACTAGATTCCCAGACCATTTCAATGTACCTCTGGAACAACTATTTACCCAACAGATCCAGTGGAAAGCCGACCAGGCTGCCAGTTTTGAGCAGTATTTGAGGCGTCGAAATCCTGAAGCATTCGTGTCGCGGGATTGGCCTGTAGAAAAATTACGTTAATTTAATTCCGCACTTTCTATGACATCCACCGCACTACGCTGCGCTTACCGATACCCTTGGTTGCATACACCTGCTCTATCAAAGCCGGTTTACGACATTCTTTTGCTTACGAATCGGTGCGTGAGATTACAATTTGATTATTGTGTCGTAAACTTTGAGATACGAATCACACGCCCGATGGCAAATTCCGCCACGGCACGTGCTTCTACCCTGTGTTTACCACAACACAAACACAACTCCATTACTTGCATTTAACCTTGAACGGAGATCCCGTATGCAATCCAAACGGATGTTCAAATACGTCTCAGCCCTATCCGTTGGCGCGCTAGCGCTAACGGCATGTGGCGGCGGAGGCGACAATGGCGGCGACGCCGATGGCGAGATGATCATCAACGCCCACAACGTCGAACCACAAAACCCTCTGGTGCCGACCAACACCAATGAGGTCGGAGGTGGACATATTGTGGACGCGATTTTCGCCGGACTGGTGTCATACGATACTGATGGCGAAACTCAAATGGAAGTCGCCGAGTCTATCGAGTCCGACGACAACGTCACCTGGACCGTCAAACTGGAAGACGGGTGGACATTCTCCGATGATACAGACGTTACCGCGGACTCTTTTGTTGACGCATGGAACTACGGTGCCGATCCAGATAATGCCCAACTTTCGGCATATTTTTTCAATGCTATTGAAGGTGCCGATGAAGAAGGCAACATCGAAGACGGCTCAGACACGCTTTCCGGGCTGGAAGTTGTTGATGATCTGACGTTTACAGTCACTTTAAAAGAACCTGCTGCAGACTTCCCTGATCGGCTCGGCTATGCGGCTTTCGCCCCGCTGCCTGAAGTAGCATTTGAGGATATGGATGCTTTCGGCGAAAAACCAGTCTCAAACGGCCCTTATGTTCTAGAAGACTGGGACCACGACGTGGAGGCCAATCTTAAAGCTAACCCAGATTACGATGGCAACCGCAAGCCAGAAAATGACGGGATTACCTTTACTTTCTATACCGATCCCGATGCTGCTTACACTGATGTACAATCGGGCGTGCTCGATGTGATGGACCAAGTACCGCCATCGGCCATTGAGACGTTCCAAGACGATGAAAATCTTCAGGCCTTTACCGATGATGGGTCTGTTACCGGTGACATCACGATTCCAGATTCGCTGGATCACTTCGCAGAAGATGAAGAAGGCCAATTACGTCGTGCCGCCGTTTCCAAGGCCATCGACCGCGAATCCATCACTTCAACGATTTTCGATGACACTCGTACTCCAGCTACGGACTTTTCCACACCGTTGATGCCTGACTACTCAGAAGATATTCCAGGCAGCGAGGTATTGGAATTTGATGCAGACGAAGCCCAAGATTTGTGGAGCCAGGCTGAAGAGATCGCACCATTTGAAGGTACGTTAGAAATCTCATATAACGCCGATGGTGCAGGCAATAAAGAATGGGTCGAGGCAGTCACCAACCAGCTCCGTGAAAATCTCGACATCGATGTTGAACCTAACCCCTATTCTTCCTTCGCTGAGTTCCGTGAAGTCATTACAAACCGCGAAATCGATACTGCTTTCCGGTCTGGTTGGCAGCCTGATTACCCATCGGTTTACAACTACCTCGCCCCACTATATGGAACTGGTGCTGGTGCCAATGACGGAGACTATTCCAACGAAGAGTTCGATGATGCACTCGTACGGGCTTCAAGTGCTGATGAAGATGATGCCCGGGCCGATGCCCTTAAAGAAGCCCAAGCTATCCTGATGGAAGATCTACCTGCGATACCATTATGGACCGAAGATGCAATGGCTATTGCAGCCGAAGGTGTCGATGGTATTGAGCTCAACTGGCAGAACCAACCGGAGTACCATCTGGTAACGAAATAATCTTGACGATTAACCAGGCCAGTAACGGTGACCGCCGAGTTTCTCGGCGGTCACTAGCCTGTTTACGCTTGATAAAATTCCAGTCGCCATTCGGTGACAAAAACCCAAATCAGAGGTAAAGCATGTGGCGTTACATCGTCCGCCGACTGCTCCAGACAATTCCGGTCGTCTTGGGCGCAACACTACTTATTTATGCCCTAGTGTTTCTCCAGCCAGGAGACCCCATCATTGCATTATTCGGCGAAAAACCAGTTTCCGAGGCAGTCAAGGCACAACTTGAAGCACAATACAATTTAGATAAACCTTTTTTGATCCAGTGGCTACTCTTTTTAAAAGGAGCCCTCGTCGGAGATTTCGGAGTCTCCTACTCCGGGCAACCAGTTTCAGACCTGATTGGCCGGTCACTACCTGTAACTTTCCAGCTGTCCCTGATGGCGCTGGTCATTGAAGCGATTCTCGGCGTTATCGCTGGCTTCTACGCAGGGCTACGTCGGGGCAAGGTCTTCGACTCCACAATGCTCGTTGTCTCCCTAACTGTGATAGCCATCCCCATCTTCGTTCTCGGCTTTGGACTTCAGCTGATTTTTGGCGTCCAATTACAGTGGGTGCCACCTACTGTGGGGTCAGATACGAGTTTTACCAATCTACTGCTTCCCGCAGTGGTTCTAGGGCTGGTCTCATTTGCCTATGTTCTACGTCTAACACGTACATCAGTCATTGAAAATCTCACTGCCGACCATGTGCGGACTGCGCGTGCACACGGAGTCTCCGATGGCGTGGTGAACCGCCGCCATGTGCTACGGAACTCACTGATTCCGGTCGTCACCTTCCTGGGCGCCGATTTGGGCACCCTCATGGCCGGTGCGGTGGTCACCGAGGGTATTTTCAATATAAATGGGATCGGCAATTTGGCCTATCAAGCCATCCTCCGTGGAGAAAACCCCACGGTCGTTTAAGTAGTAACCGTCATGGTATTTATCTATGTTATTGCCAGCCTGGTTGTTGATCTGCTGTATGCCGCTTTAGATCCGAGGATTCGCTATGCATAAGAACTCTCCACGCCAAGGACAAGAACACTTCGTTGCTCCTGCTGTCGAAGCCGAGGGGCCTTCGATTAGCCAAGTAGATACTTCGCAACCGCCCGAAAGCCAGTGGAAACAGGCTTGGAAATCACTGCGGAGCAACTGGATATTTTGGTTTTCCGCTACCCTATTAGTCATCGTTTTATTCGTCGTGATTTTCCCAAACGTTATAACCTCGGCAAATCCGCGTGTAGCCGACCTGTCCAACAGTCTGGCCAAGCCACAGCCCGGTCACATCTTTGGTTTTGATAGGCAAGGCTATGACGTGTTTGCTCGCACAATTCACGGCGCAAGAGCCTCAGTTATCATTGGATTGCTGACCACGATTATCGTGACAATAGTGGGGCTGTTTACCGGTGCCATTGCAGCATTCTTTGGCGGATGGCTCGACACCATTATCTCCCGTGGTGCAGATATTTTCTTTGCCATACCGCTGCTATTGGCAGCTATCGTCGGCCTATCAGCATTAAATAATGTATGGCCGGACCGTGGCTACTGGGGTGGTGTATTCGCCGTGGTGATTGCCCTAGCCGCCTTTGGTTGGCCCCAGTTTACTCGTATTGCTCGCGGGGCAGTCATGGAAATTAAAAACCTGGAATTTGTTGATGCCGCCCGTTCTCTGGGCGTGTCAAAATGGCGCAACCTCTTCAGCCACATCATTCCAAACGCGCTGCCTCCGGTCATTGTTACGGCCACGGTGTCACTCGGCGTATATATCGTGGCTGAGGCGACCCTGTCGTTTTTGGGTATCGGCTTACCACCCAGCGTAGTTTCCTGGGGTAATGATATTGCTGCCGCCCAACCACAGGTTCGTAGCGGCGATAACCTCCATGTGTTGCTATTTCCAGCCGGCGGTTTGGCGATCACCGTGCTGAGCTTTATGTTGCTTGGCGATGCTGTCCGCGATGCCTTGGACCCGAAAGCGAGAAAATAAATGACTGCTGAAACACCGCTATTGGAAATTGAAAATCTCCATATCAATTTCAAGGTTGATAAACGTCAAGTCCAGGCGGTCCAGGGCCTAAATTTGACCGTTTATCCGGGCCAAACCGTTGCCATTGTTGGTGAATCCGGATCTGGCAAATCTACTACAGCACACGCCATCATCGATTTGCTTCCCGGCACCGGAGCCGTCACACAAGGAGCTATAAAATATGAAGGAAACGATCTCGTAAAGTTACCCAAGCGAAAGCGTCGGGCGTATAGAGGCTCGCGCATCGGCTTGGTGCCACAGGACCCGCTCTCCAATCTCAATCCGTTATACAAAGTGGGCGCACAAATCAAAGAAGTGCTCACCGTCAATGGGATGTCCAAGGGTCGGGCAGCTGATCAACGCGTCGTTGAACTTCTAGAAGAAGCTGGCCTACCAGATGCCGAAACACGCGCCCACCAGTACCCGCATGAGTTCTCCGGGGGTATGCGTCAACGCGCGCTCATTGCGGCAGGGCTTGCGGCTCGGCCTAAACTGCTTATCGCTGATGAACCAACGTCAGCCCTGGATGTCACGGTACAAAAACAAATCTTGGATCATCTTGATGGTCTCACGGATGAACTTGGTGTAGCTGTGCTGCTGATTACTCATGATCTAGGGTTGGCTGCTGAGCGGGCTGACCATTTAGTTGTAATGTACAAAGGTCAGGTAGTCGAGTCTGGCCCTGCTTTGGATATCTTGCAAGATCCACAGCATCCATATTCCAAACGGTTAATTAACGCTGCGCCATCCTTACAATCCGAGCGAGCTTCTGCCCGCGAACGAATAGAAATACGCCAGGCAACGCAGCAGCAGGTCGAAAAAACAGCAGGCCAACAAGCATCTGATGCGGTCATGCAAATAGACGGTCTGACCAAAGTGTTTAAATTACCTGGTAAGGGGTTTTCCAAAACAGAGTTGGTTGCTGCAGAAGATGTAAATTTTGCTCTGCAACGCGGCACCACAACCGCATTAGTCGGCGAATCAGGCTCGGGCAAATCGACGGTGGCCCGAATGGTATTGGGGTTAGACCAGCCTACCCAAGGCCATGTCTATTTTGAGGGCACCGATATCGCAACGATTACTGGCCACGCCCGTCAAATGAAATTCCGGCGCAGAATACAACCTGTCTTCCAAAACCCGTATGCCTCATTGGACCCTATGTTTTCGATCTTCGAAGCAATTGAAGAGCCTCTAGCGGTTCATAAGACCGGCTCAAAATCCGCACGGGAACAACGTGTCAAAGAGCTACTGGATCAAGTTTCCCTGCCTCACAGTGCGGTGAACCGCTATCCCAACGAACTATCTGGTGGACAACGTCAACGGGTGGCCATTGCACGAGCCTTAGCACTGAAACCTGATGTACTGGTGCTCGACGAAGCTGTTTCGGCATTAGACGTACTCGTCCAAGATCAGATTTTAACGCTACTCAACGAATTGCAGATTGATCTGGGACTGTCTTATCTCTTCATTACTCACGACCTAGCAGTCGTGCGACAAATTGCCGACAACGTGCTCGTGATGCAAGCAGGCCAGGTCGTCGAACAGGCACCCGCCAAAGACATTTTTACCAGTCCGCAACAGGACTACACTCAGAAACTATTGGCAGCGATTCCTGGAAGTGACATCCCGCTGGCTGGATAACGCTACTAACACTATTTGTCTCCGCTCCCTGAGATCAGTTACCTGATTTCAGGGAGCTGTTGTTTTAAGGTCCCGGAACATGAGTCGTTCTAACTCAGGTTTTTTGCAAAAATCCTGCAGCTCCGGAATAATCCTACTTCATGATGCGTTGCTTGAGTTAGATACACTCAACTTTTTAGGTGTACTTGGAAAGTACATCTTTTACTAGGAGGATTAGATGCCCGCATTCTTCGGACCAAATGGTTCTAATGGCGACTCCTTCGACGAGTTTTTTGCTCGCTTCCTACAGGGACAACGGGCCGGTCGTCAGGGACGTACCGTGGATATCCAGCGTCTGTTGAGTAAGCAGACTCACGAAGTTGTTAGTCAGGCTGCAAGTTTTGCAGTCGAACGTGGCCAAACTGATGTTGACGCACTACATATTTTGCGTGTCATGCTCAGCACGGATCCGGCTGCATCCGGCGTGCGCCAAGCAGGAGCCGATCCGGAAACTATCATCGCAGCCGTTGATGATCGACTTCCCGCTCCCACAGAACAACAGGTCCAAACTACAGCATCATTGACCCCCTCGGCACAAAAAGTGCTCTTGGATGGCTATCAAGTTGCTCGGGCCTTTGGGTCTACCTACATCGACCCTGAGCATGTGTTCTTCGCTTTCGTACTGAACCAAGACTCACCCGCCGGCGAGTTGCTTGCCCAGGCCGGTGTGACACCGCAGGCACTACAGACCGGTGCCCAACAAGCCCAGGCAGAACAGGCAAGACAACAAGCCGGTGACCAGAAAGGCTCGGAAGAGTCCGTGCTGGAACAATTCGGCTATGATCTAACGGCTGAAGCCCGTGCTGGTCGCCTGGACCCGGTTATTGGCCGTGCCGATGAAATCGACCAGACCATTGAGATTCTGGCTCGCCGTACCAAGAATAATCCGGTGTTAATCGGTGAAGCTGGTGTCGGTAAAACAGCTATTGTCGAGGGTCTTGCCCAGGCTATCGTTGATGAACAAGTTCCGGCCCAACTTAAAGGCCGTCGCGTTATGTCATTGGATCTTGCCGGTATGGTTGCCGGTACTCGGTACCGTGGCGACTTTGAAGAACGTCTCACCGGGGCAATCGAAGAGCTGGCCGAAGATGCTAACACCATCGTTTTTATCGATGAGTTACACACTGTTGTCGGCACAGGCGGCTCTTCAGAATCAGGTGGTATGGATGCCGGGAACATTCTTAAACCACGTCTGGCCCGTGGTGATTTGCATATGGTTGGGGCCACCACGCTCAAAGAGTACCGTAGCATTGAAAAAGACTCGGCACTTGAACGCCGGTTCCAACCAGTCACCATTGGAGAACCGTCCATCGATGACGCGATTGAAATCATCAAGGGGCTAGCTGATCGGTACGCTGAGCACCATTCAGTGACCTACACTGAGGAAGCTCTACGTGCCGCAGTTGAACTGTCTGACCGATACATTACAGATCGGTTCCTCCCGGATAAAGCAATTGACCTGATCGACCAGGCTGGTGCTCGAATATCATTACGTCGTGGCCCAGATGCTGATCATCCAGCAGTCTATGTTGACGCATTGCGCACCCAGCTTGCCGAACTGGAAGCACAGAAAAATGCAGCGGTAGGTGCTGAAGACTACGAACGCGCCGGTCAGCTTCGTGATGAAGTACAGCAGATCAATGAGCAACTGGCTGTTGTATCCGACCAGCCACAAACTACCGAATCCGTGGTCGATGAACACACTATCGCCGAAATGGTTGCCCGAGCTACTGGTATTCCGGCAGCTCGCATGACCGAGGCTGAGAAATCTCGGTTAGGGCGTCTCGAGGAGGAACTCCACGAACGCGTTATCGGTCAGGATGAGGCTGTTACCGCCATTGCCAAAGCCATCCGGCGCTCACGCACCGGTATGGCAGACCCGTCTCGCCCGGTCGGAAGCTTCCTATTTTTGGGGCCCACCGGCGTTGGGAAAACCGAGCTGGCCAAAGCCTTAGCTGAATCATTATTCGATGATGAACAGGCTATGGTCCGATTCGATATGTCCGAATTTGGTGAGCGGCACACAGTTTCGCGTTTAGTTGGTGCTCCCCCCGGCTACGTTGGCTATGATGAGCCCGGTCAGTTGACCGAACAGGTCCGTCGTCGTCCATACTCGGTGATTCTGCTCGACGAGATTGAAAAGGCGCATGCCGATGTGTTCAATCTTTTGCTGCAGGTACTTGAAGACGGGCGCCTAACCGATGGTCAAGGACGCACGGTAGACTTCCGCAACACGGTGGTGCTGATGACTTCGAACCTGGGTTCAGAATTCATGGCATCCTCGGGAACTCCGTTGGGCTTTGCATCTAGCGATGCACAAACTACCCAGCGTGATATCGAGCACAAGGTAATGGGCCGGTTGCGCGAGTTTATGCGCCCTGAGTTCCTCAACCGGATCGACGACACGCTACTGTTCAACCCTCTGGACGCTAAGCAGCTGCGCCAGATCGTTGGCCTGCAACTGCAGTCTTCCGAACAGCGTCTGGCTGCCCAGGGCATCGCGCTTAAGGTTGACGACAAAGCCCGAGACTGGATTGCCGAGGCCGGCTATGAGCCAGCATATGGGGCTCGCCCACTACGTCGGGTAATCCAACGCGAGCTTGACGACCGGATCGCCGATCTGTTGGTTTCAGAAGCCATCACTGATGGTGATTCTGTGGAGGTCACTGTAGAGGATGGCCAGCTACAGGTCTTACCGATCCGGGCAACTGAAAAACTGGTTGCCTAATCGTTAGCTAAACACCGCTAGACCGGGTGGTTGCTGAAATGATCAGCGACCACCCGGTTTTGTCTGTTCGCTGTCTAGTTCAGGCACTTCACTAAAGGAATACGGTGGCCATGGACCAAGGTAACGGATGTTGGCACCTGGTTGACTATCGCGGATATCAGCCAGTTCAACACCGATGGCATCCATCTTGTCTTGGTGCACCAGCAATGAGGCGGTGAGCACAGTAATGCTACCTGGGGTCCGTCCGGGACGAGCGTTTTCTACTAGATCTTCGGAGCATGCGGCTAACCGGCGCCGATACTCCGGGTAGAGCTGGTCGGCAGTTCGTTCCGTAACCTCGCGCGTGCGTTCTTCCATCCGCTTTCGGTATAACCGTTGTACCCCGGCAGGTCGAGCCTCGGTGGCCTGTTGTAACTCGATAAGTTCCTGGCTCATTGCGGCCACGGTGGCTTCATCCAGGGCTATTTCGACGCGTAATTCTACGTGATCACGCAACAAGGCTAGGCGCTTACTGAACGCGTCAGTCGAAGCCGTGAGCCATTTGGCCAAACGATTTTCAGCCGAATCTGTGGCATCATCACCTGGACTAACAATGACGTTGAAACTCATGGGTAGTACCGTGCCAGCTGTTTGCCATGCTGCTTCAATAACGTGGCTATGTTCTAGAATCCACTGTTCCACTGTTGAATCCGGGCCCTGGTATGGCTCTGTTGAGCAGGAGTGCACAATTGCTGCGAGATTGCCGCTAGTTATAAGTTCTAATTGTTCACCGTCAATTCCGGTATCCAATTGGCCACTTGCCATGGCCTCGGATGGAACGATCCCGTACACATACAGTCCAGTTGCAGCCATTAGGCAGGTTTCCCTTCGGGCCCGGCTTCTTCAGCCCATCGTGCCGGGTTGATGAGCTTGTCGACGACCTCGTCAACGACCTCGTCAAGCCCGCGGTGGAGGTCGGTGACCGAGGCGGTTATGCCATGTTCGGCTTTGATTTCGTCCATGGCCTCGTCTAACTCCATAAGCGCTTCGCCGAGTCGGTCCTGTTCCTGCTCAGTTAGATCTCCGCCTTCAAGTCTGCGCACGGCTTGGGTTTCCAGAGCTTCTTGGATGACTTCAACCAATGTCACAACTAACGTCAACACTCCGTGTTTGAGGCTTTGCTCGTCAATTTCTAACATAAGGCTCCTTACGGACTCATTTGTGTGGCAAGTACTTGCCGCCATTGTTCTGCGTTGGCCACGGCCAGATGTATCGAGCCCTGATCGGTCACTACATGCAAGACCGGTCCGCGGCCAGTCGGGGTAGCCATGTGGAGTGTATGAACGCCGGTAAGCTCAGTTGTCCGAAGATTTACTGCAGGCCGGGCGTCAGTTGGTGCCTGCCATTGAAGTCTTTGTCCATCGAAGCGTACTGTGCCCCCACGCCAGATCGGGCTTTGAGCACGTGTTTCCAGATACCAACCGTGCTCTTCTTTCTGCTCTGTCTTCCCACCGTCTAATGTCTGCTGGTCGTCGGTAGTATCGGTGATGTGCAGTTGCGGATGTTGTTGGGCCAGCAGCTCACAAATACGCCTTGGGGCTGATGCCGATAGTGTGGTCGTCTCGTCATCAAGAGTGGTCACGATTAACCTGGTCCGAAATTCCGATCCGATGGTTTTTTCGTTCGATAAACGCAATTCAGCAATGTTTTCCAGGGTGGATTCCCATAAAACTTCTTTTGGGTCACGGCGAAAGACGACGAGTCGCTGGTTTGTGACGTAAATGCCCCCCCCGGACGCCAGACCGTGCTGAAATCATGTTGAAGATGGCCACCGGCCATTTTGGCAATAATTTCTTCATGAGCCGCCAGTGGAAAATTGCGTGCAACTGATTGCCGTACCCACGCGCGGGTCTTTTCGTCCCAGTCACGCATCATGCCGTATTCGAGCATGGTTTCCATACCCGCGATAGTTGCACGCAAATTTATGCCAATCAGCGGGATATCGGCCACAGCAATGATCAGATCGATATTTAGATATGTCCCCTTGTCTAACAGAACGGTGATCAGATCAGGCAGTGTAACATCGGGATTTCGGGTCGGTTCCATCGGGGCAGTTACCGAGGTGTCAGATAGCTCAGTCATGATGGTTCCTCTGTGGCTCCATTAAGTTCTGCAGCCTCGGGTTCGGTTTCGGTCACCGGCGTTTCGTCAGCTGACGAGTTCTGTAAGGCCTGGGCAGATTGCCAACCACACCACGGGCAAAACTCGTTGAGTAGTTTGTCTACCGATGATACTTTGCCGCAGTTTGGACAGGACTCTTTGGCTTCGATTGCATTTTGCCAGGCCACAGTTTCTGTATCCGTGCCGGCAGGAAATTCCAGCCCATAGCGTGCAGCCGTTTCAAATGAGGCCAATGCAGCGCGAATACGAATACCCAATAGCTCGACGCCCGCAACGGAGACCATGATGTCGGCGTTGAGCACTAATCCTTTGTCTAATAAAGTTTCCACAACGTGGAGCAGGGTGCCTTCACGACTGCGTTCGGGTTCCATGCCTCCACTAGAGCCGCGGTTCACGACGGTCATGTTATCCTGCCTCCCGGAATCGCTATGTATAAAATGCATGGGCCACTATGAGGATCACTCCTCCCGAGTCCGACCACGAAAATAGCGTGCGCCACGTTTGTAACTGGCGAGGTCACCGTCGCTAGCAATATCCACGACGTATTCGGCCATGATGTCAGCAGTGTCGGGGATACGAGCAGATTCTACGACCTCAACGGTTACCCGCCAGCCGCCTTCATTCGGCTCAATCCCAATCACCGACTCGGGGGTGCGCGTGGTTAACTGCTGTAATTGTTGTAGCGCTGCCACCACCGCCTTTTTGGCAGGTAGCTTGGGTTTCGTCGATTGCTGTTGTTGTTTCGTTGATTGCCTCTCCGAGGACGATGCGCGCTCCGACGATGCTGAACGTTGTGAACTTGCGGTGCGTTCGGTGTTTTTGCGCTGCGGACGCTTCTGTGTAGTTTGTTGTTTGCTTGCGGAACTCGGCTGCCGAGTACGGGAGGCCGACTTCTCCGCAGAGTCATTCGTTTGTTGTTCAGTCATAGTCTGCTGCCTGTTCTCCCCATCGGGGTATGGATATGGCTGCGACTGCAATGTCATTGTCTCCTGCGAGTTGACGTCATCAGCCGTTGAACCAATTCTGTCTCCAGCTCAGTGGCTTCTTCGTCAGAAAGCTGACCAGCTGCACGAGCTTGGGCGATCTCTTCAAGTTGTCGACGGATCACGCCTGGATCGTAGTATTGCCGCTCAGCTTCCTCTTGGATTCTTTCTGCGACCCACACGGTACCTTTCAAGGGGGCTAACGGGGCCGTGAATAAACTCGATATTAAACCCATGGGTGTCTCTCATTCATCAATGCCAACGAAATCGTATGGCGCTTGTGGGCCCAGCAACTGAAAATCGATTCGGGCATGCAATTCAGAAGCTACACTTTCCAAAGCATCTTCAAATCGTTTTACTTCATCACTTGAGACAAGCACTGCCAGCTCTACGACATCTTCAACCTGGCCAACCTCTCGTTGTTGCATTTGCTGCACCACCGGTTGTATTGCGGTAACTATGTGTTCGGCATGGTGAGGCCGAATCTGGTCAAATGCCTGGACAATTAGCTCTCCGAGTTGGATACGAGCTTGCCGGGTTTGCGTTTCCGTTGTTCCGGCAATCGTCTCTCGCAGTCGAGCAACGTCCGGATTTTCTGCCACCAGATCGGCCAATACCTCATCACGCAGGTAACGTGCACGAACGGTGAACTGCACGCTGCCGGTGAAGTGCTCTAGTAACGCGGAATGCTCATTTTCATTAGGCAGCAAAACGTTTTGAATCAGTTCGGCTTCTGACGGGATTATGGTGCCGAAAGCCATTGGCAATACTGGTGCGTGCACGGCGATGGCATCCAAGACCGCACTATGGGCCAGTAGATTATCCGGCGTGCCAACTTCTGCATCGGGGGCAACACTGTGACGACAGCGGCTAGAGCACCATGGATGACAAGCTCTACTTCGCCATCGTTGATACCTGTCAGATCGGCAGGTAATTCGGTCTGTGAAGGCAAAATCCCATACAGGTAAACTGGTATGGTTTCTTGAGATTCCACAAGCTGAGTGGTGTCTGCTTCTGACATGATGACTACTCGGTGGCCTGTTTCTGGGTTTCGGTTTCGGAAGTATTTTCTTCGTCGCCATCATCCTCATCATCTGGGGTCAACGCATCTTTAACTCCTTCGACCGCGCCACCCACTTTGCCTTTGGAACCGCTTTCTGTCATGCCTTCCATCAGCTCTGTCAGATCTTTACCGCCCTGCTGGGTTAGGTCCAAACGATTTGTGGCTTCCGCAAAACGCAGATAAGTATCTACGCTGGCGATAACAATTCGTGCATCAATTGTCAGAATCTCAATGCCCACCAGTGATACGCGTACATACGCGTCAATGACAAGGCCCTTATCGAGGATAAGTTCAATCACATCGGCCAGTGAACTTGACGACGGCCGATCGACGTAACTGCCGTGTGAACGTGTACTAGTCGTAGTCATAATGTCGCCTTTCACTTCAGCGTGGATCGGCTGACTTAGACGGGCCGATCAGCTGCTCTTGGTTGTTTTACCCTTAGAAGTGGATCGGGTGGATTTTGATCCGCTACCGGACTTTGCGGTAGTTGAGCGTTTCTTCGTAGTCGATTTTGTTGATTTTGACCCTGAGCTCTTTGCCGGAGCCTTTTTAGGTTCTTCTGCCCCATCTTCAGTATTTTCGTCGCCGATTGGTTCGTCTGCGTTATCCGGTTGTTCAGAAACGGGTTCGTCTTCGGCTGGTATCTCATCCTCTGCAGCAGGTTCGCCTTCGGGCTCCTCCTCTACGGGAGCCTCATCTTCTGTAACAGGTTCTTCATCTACCGGTTCATCCTCGGCCGGTTCATCTTCGGCCGGTATTTCATCCTCTGCAGCAAGTTCGTCTTCGGGTTCGTCCTCCACCAAAGCCTCGTCTTCTGCTGGTGTTTCTGACGGATCCTCGGCTTCTAGTGCTGTGTCCTCGGCTTGTGTTTCTTCGGTTGACTCTGTGTCCTCCTGCTGTTCATCTTCCAGTGCTTCTTCGTGACTGCGAACAACTTCAGAGTCTCGGATTTCTCCGCGCCAGCCTTCAACACTGTCTGGATCAAGAATGGTGGAGGTCATCACTTGGCGGACGTACCGTTTAAATTCAACCTGAACTCGGCGACCAACCGCACGCCAAATATTGCCGGTCTTTTCCATGAAGCCTTGCGGATAGTATTCAACAACTGCCAGGATTCTCGTGAGCCGTGGGGCAAGCTCGTGGAAGGTTACCGCACCGTCGAGATGACCTTTCTCCCCTGTGGAGCGCCAAACGATCTGTTCGTCTGGTACTTGTTGGATAATCGTCGATTCCCAGGTTCGGTGCTACCAGAACACCTGTCCTTTGAAGTTAATTTTTTCTTCGGATTCTTGCTCAACGTTCTCGACTTTTTTCATAAAGCCCGACCAGTCTTGGAACTGGGTCCATTGGTTGTACGCTACGGAAAGCGGCACACCGACATCGACAGACTCCACGATGTTGGAAAATTTTCCACCACCGCTTTCTGAGCCACCTGAGCTGCCGGAACCACTACCAAAGGTGTCTTTGACTTTTTCTTTGACACCGGTGGCTGCCCCGGAAAGCCCAGCAGTTACTGGTGAATCCCCTTCGGCTAATTTTTCCGCACCTTCTTGGGCGGCTTCGCCCATTGCGCTAGAGCCATCTGTGCCAGAGCTCACGCGATCGATAAGTCCGGTGACCTTATCGCCTAAGCCGTGGATAGCTTTCTCGCCCCACGCACTGACATAGTCAGTAAAGTTATTTTTCAGTTCATCAAAAGGCAGAGCATCGAAGATCTCTCCCCAGCCGGATGAACCGGAGGTTTCAGTATTTTTATCTTCAGCCATGTTATTCGCCTCCGCTCTTGTTCTAATCTTCGGATGCTGTCGGCTCTTCTGAACCTTCGGCATCCTCTTGAGACTCACCCTGTTGATCTGTGGACTGAGTGGATTCGGTATTTTCGCGAAGCGCGGCCGATCTGTTTTGTAGGTTCTGATTCAGCATTTCCACACCCTTTGATGCAGTTGCTGAAACGACGCCGCGAGCGGCGTCCGCTAAACCGGAGGTGATGCGCTGTAGCTCTGGGGAATTTAACAGGGACTTAGCAGTTGAATCGGTCTGCTGCTCATCATCGCGTTGGGCCGTAAGTCGACCATACGCGACTCCCCCAGCAACTAGCAGGACTGTTTTCATAGTCTTGGTTCGCCCTAGCAAGTAGCCTGCTGCTAGCAGCGCCATTTGTTTTGTATTATTGCCCATCCCGTCTCCAATGATCGGGGGTTTTTCGTGGATGTCAGTGTACGCTGAGCCATGTCGCGAAACAATGGTCCTGCGCATTGGCCCAGCTCGATTCGTTGGGGCTTATAGTTGCAGGATCGACTAGGTGCTTTTATCGACGCGACGACAAAACAGGTTCTCACCAGTGGGTTCGTCAAAACGGCCTGCCCGGCATGCTGCGTGCTTATTGACCTGAGATTTGGATCTTCACATTAGAGACGATCGTTCACAGAACTTTGTATTAAAAAACCGCTGGGAAGCGCTCAATGCGTTCCCAGCGGTGCTGTTTTGACTATTGTTTTGTGTGTTATGCGGTTGCCGCTGCAGCAGCCTTTGCTGCCGCCGGCAAAGCCTCAGCAATTTTGTTCATCGCACTATCATCATGGGCAGCCGAGATAAACCAAGCTTCATAGACTGAAGGCGCCAAATATACACCGCCATCAAGCATCGCGTGGAAAAATGGTCCATAACGGAAAGCTTCTTGAGCTTGGGTATCTTCGTAGTTGATGACGCCGGTTTCGGCGGTGCCAAAGGCGATTGAGAATAATGATCCTGCCCGCTGAATAGAGTGGTTAACACCTTCGGCGTCGAGCGCTTCGGCCACCATGGATTGAAGCTGTGTGGACCGCTGGGCAATGGTGGCATAGGCTGCGTCATCTGCGTGGGTCAGTGTGGCATAGCCGGCTGCCATGGCAATGGGGTTACCCGATAGCGTTCCGGCTTGGTATACAGGGCCCACTGGAGCCAAGAGATCCATGACTTGGGCGCTACCTGCTACCGAAGCAACCGGCAGTCCTCCGCCAATGACCTTGCCGAAGGTAAACAAATCCGGTGCCCAGTCGGCGTTATCGAGTCCCCACCCGCCGGTTTTGGTAGCACGAAAGCCAGTAAGTACTTCGTCCATGATAAATACTGCCCCGTGCTGACTTGTGATATCGCGCAAAAAGGCGTTGAAACCAGGTTTGGGCGGGACAACACCCATATTGGCAGGGGCAGATTCAGTGATAATACCGGCTATTTGATCCGGGTAGGTTTCAAAGGCTTGTTTAACAGCGTCCTGGTCGTTATATGGCAACACGAGGGTTTGGCTGGTGATAGCTTCTGGCACACCGGCGGAATCCGGTAGCGCATGGGTGGCTAGCCCAGAACCGGCAGCCGCCAATAGGCCATCGGAGTGACCGTGATAGCAGCCGGCAAATTTGATGATCAGGTTACGTCCGGTAGCACCCCGGGCTAGCCGGATCGCCGTCATTGTGGCTTCGGTTCCGGTGGATACAAAACGCACGCGTTCAACCGGCATAATGTTGCCAATCAGTTCAGCCAGCTGGGATTCACTGGGTGTAGATGTACCAAAAGATAGCCCCTCGTCCACGGCCTGATGCACGGCATCCACCACGGCTGGATGATTATGACCCAGCAGCATAGGGCCCCAGGAACCGACCAAATCCACATAGGTGTTGTCTTCGACGTCGGTTAGATAGGGTCCAGCGGCTTTGACCATGGCAGCCGGAGTGCCACCAACGGAACCGAATCCGCGAACCGGTGAATTTACTCCGCCGGGGATAATGGCACGAGCGGCGTCATAGGCTTGTTGATTTGTTGTCAATGAGTCTCCTAGGCGAGTAGGCGGGCAGCTTCGGTAGCGTAGTAGGTCAAAATATTTTGGGCGCCAGCGCGACGGATGGCGGTCAGGGATTCCAATACGGCCGGTTCGCGTTCGATCCACCCGTTTGCAGCGGCGGCCTCGATCATGGCGTATTCTCCTGAGATTTGGTAAGCGGCCACCGGCACGGTGGAGGTATTGGCCACATCGCGCAGAATATCCAGATAGGACATGGCCGGTTTAACCATGACCATATCGGCGCCTTCGGCAATATCCAATTCGGTTTCCAAGATCGCTTCGGTACGATTGGCCGAGTCCATTTGGTAGGTTTTGCGGTCACCAACCAGTGCCGAATCAACAGCTTCGCGGAATGGTCCATAAAATGCCGAAGCATATTTTGCCGAGTAGGCCAGGATTGCCGTGTTGGTGTGTCCGGCTGCTTCAAGTGCTTGGCGAATGACTCCAACCTGGCCATCCATCATGCCCGATGGGGAGACCACATGCACGCCGGCTTCTGCTTGGGCAAGGGCCATGCGAGCATATATGGCGTTTGTTGCATCGTTATCGACCACGCCGTCATCGTCAAGCACACCGCAATGACCATGATCGGTGAATTCATCCAGACAGGTGTCTGCCATCACGACCATCTCATTGCCAACTTCGGCTACGACTTCTGCAATGGCTAGGTTGAGAATACCTTGCGGATCAACGCCGGCGCTGCCTTGCGCATCTAGACGTTCTGGGACGCCGAATAACATTATTCCGCCAACCCCGGCGCTTACGGCATCATGAGCTGCGGCTTTCAGTGAGTCCATGCTGTGCTGTTGTACACCGGGCATCGAGGAAATATCGATGGGCTGGTCAGCACCTTCTTTGACGAAGACCGGCAGGATCAGGTCAGCCGGGGCCAGCCGGTTCTGTGCCACAAGATTGCGCATAGCAGTCGACTGGCGTAGGCGGCGAGGACGGTGATAAAACATGGGGTCCTTTCGGGTTCAGAGACGGTCAACAGCTGCGGCGAGCCCGGCGGTGTCCGGTGATGCTGCGGTGGCTGCAAGTTCAATGGCGGCTTGTTGGGCTACTCGTCTGGTCGGCTGGCCGATAGCGACCACTGCGCGTACCGGTACTTGAATATGCGCCCAGCGCCGGGCGGCTGTGGGCGCGGTGAGTATGACGACGTCGTCGTCGGTAAGGTCTTCTGGTTTCAGGGCGTCGGAGTGGGCTGGCAATAGGGCGCGTGCCGGATCGGCCGGGTAGTCCACTGTTTGGTATGCGACCGTATGGGTTACACACCAACCAAGTTGGCTCAATCCGGTACGCATCGCACTGCCGGCTGCTGCACCTTGTGGTAGGGCTATGGTGCCTGGTCCGGGTGGAAACTGGTTGAGAATGCCCGCCGCGGAAGCATCATCTTGAGGCATCCAGGGGGTGTGTTGTGCACCGTAATCGTACAGGACCCGCGCGGTTCCGGGTCCGGTGACGGCAATCGCGGTGCGAGTTTCAGTGTGGGCAGGGTCCCAGCCGCGTGCTATAAGCGCCCGGATGGTGTTGGGACTGGTCAACAGCACCCGCTGCCATATGCCGTTGTGTAAACCTTCCACCATGGCATCCAGTGTTGCCGTGTGTTGCGGCAACTGAAAATCCGTTAGAGGCAGAAAGTCTATGTGGTAGCCCAACTGCTCCAGACCGGCCTCTATATGGCCGGCCTGAGCAGGTTGTCGGGTCAAAACGATTCTCATCGGGTGCCGCGCGGTGGCCCAGGAGGTAACAGATCAACACCTTGACTGATCAACATCTGAGCTACCTGGACTCCTAATGAATAAGCCGCGTCCAAAGTGGCATCGGTAATCGCGTCGGTAGCGATGCCAGTGGAGGCTGACCTGCGGATAGTTTCAGTACCATCCATGGCCGCGACCACTGCATCCAGATGCAGATTGCCTTCGGTATACCGGGCTAGCCCACCCAGCGGTGCCGCACAACCAGCCTCCAGAGTTTCCAGTAGAGCGCGCTCGGCGGTGGCCTCTAGTCGTCCGGCAGTATGGTCGACTTCGGTCAGCGCCGTCGTCAGTTCCGGATCCAGGGTTTTCAGCGCCGAAACTTCAACGGCCAAGGAGCCCTGTCCCGGTGCGGGCAGCATTTTCGCCGGGTCAATACGTTCGGTGATTGCCCACTGCAGGTTGAGACGATCCAGGCCAGCACAAGCCAGTACGACGGCGTCGAGGTCACCTTTGGGTGAGCCTGCTGCTGCCGGGGCATTGTCGTGGTGATGTTCATAGCCAGCCACACGTGCCAACCGGGTGTGCACGTTGCCGCGGATATCTACCATTTCTAGGTCTGGGCGCAGGGCCAGCAGTTGTGCCACTCGCCGCGGTGAACCGGTGCCGATCCGGGCTGCGTGGGGCAGGGTATCCAGGGTCATCCCGTTGGAAGCGCACAGCGCATCCCGAACATCAGCACGTTGCGCAATGGCGGCAATGTGTAGTTCGGCGGGCTGTTTTGCGGGAAGATCTTTAAGCGAGTGCACCGCCATGTCGACGTCGCCGTCGATAACGGCTTGACGCAGCGCTGTGGCAAACACGCCTGTGCCACCCAAATTTGCCAGTGACCCGGTGGTGATATCGCCGGTGGTTTTGATCACGACTTGTTCAAAGGTGGTCTCTGGTGTGGACATTGCATCGGCCACCCATTGGGTTTGCGTGGTGGCCAATGCGGAGCCTCGGGTTCCAATACGGTAGGCCATTAGGCCAGCACCTCTGCGACTTCATCGACCTCAACGTAGTGGCCGGTGTAGAACGGGATTTCTTCGCGCACGTAGTGGCGGGTTTCGTTGTTACGCAGTGAACGCATCATATCCACGAGCAGTTCCAGCCGCGGAGATTCTAGGCCCAAAAGCCATTCCCAGTCATTGAGACCGAATGCCGAGACGGTATTGGCCCATACATCTGGGAATTCTTGGCCGAGTTTGCCGTGGGAGCGCAACAACCGGGCGCGTTCGCTTGCTTCCATGGTGTACCAATCATATGAGCGGACAAATGGGTAGAAGCACAACCATTTGCGTGGTTTACGGCCTTCGGTAAATGCTGGTACGTGTTCGGGGTTGAATTCGGCCATCCGATCGGCGCCCATGGCGCTAAAGGCCAGCGTGGTGGTGGAAAACAGCCCTGAGCGGCGGATTTGTCGGATGGCTTCTTGTAGTGCCTCTGGGGACTTGGACCACATCCACACCATGATGTCAGCATGAGCCCGCATACCTGAGACGTCGTAGAGACCGCGCACGGTCACGCCCTGATCCGCAAGCTGTGTGACCAGCTGGTGAAATTCCGTGTTGTCACGGCTGATCTGGTCTTGGGATTTTGCCGGTGCATCTTCTTTGCGGGCAAAAATGGTATAGGTAGTGAACCAGCTGGTTGCCGATTCTTCGCCACGAACGACATTGGTTGAGTCAGTCACTTGTGCTCCTTGTGGTTTCTACAAAGCGTAGAAATTACTGTAGTTGATGGATGGGGATTGATGAAGCATGCTGCGTAATGGCCGCCAGCCCGGTCCCGGCGAACCATGCGCCTGTCACATCCAGCCAGTCGGTTGCCTGTGCGGCGTCTTCGATGGCGGTGATCGCGGCCGTGTTATCAGCTGTTATCAGTGGCATTGGCTCGCGCCAGCGCACCACACCGGTGGCCTTTAGCTGTTGGGTAAGGTCTTCAGGTGCCAGACCAAACATGGCTGCGGCATCGTTGAGGGCATAATCGACAAGCCGGGCATCAGGGGTGTCATGGCCTACGGCAGTGCCACCGATCGGGTCGGTAGTTCGGCCATAGCTAAGACGTAACACATGCCGGTGGGGTGCCTGTGCCTCAGCGGCTTGCTGGGCCCATTGCCATTTTGCGGTCACGTGGGTTGCAGCTTTGGCTTGGATCTGTGTTACGGCCGGAGATACCAGCATGCCGGTACCGCGAGGGTATTCGTCCAGGGCAGGCGCATCCAAGACCATCATCACCAGGCCGACCCCGGCACCCAGCTGAGGCCGCTTGGGTAGTTGTATGATGCCAGAAAGTAGATCGTGTACCCTCGGGGCGTTAACGGCCAGTACGATGTGATCGGCATGGATACGTTCACCGTGTTGAGTCACCAGGGTTTTTGCCGTTGCCTCCAGTGCAGCCACCGCGGTATTGCACCGCAGGTCACCATGAGCTTGTACATAGTCCACCAGGGCGGTTACTAGCCGCTGCATGCCACCGCACAGCGTTTGCACTGCGGCTCCCGGTGGAGCTGAGGAGCGCAGGTCAGATACTGCCTTGGCGACCGAGCCCAGCTGGATTGCTTTATCGATAAGCCCGGGGGCAACTTTTTCGATGTTGACATCGTTGGGATGCGCTGAGTGCACACCTGCGACGACGGGAGCCACGAGCCGTTCTAATACCGCGGGGCCAAAGCGGTCAGTTACCAGTTCACCAATGGTTATGGTTTGACCGGCAGCACGCTTTGCTGCCCAAGTGTGCATAGGCAACTCAAAATCGTGTGCAGCACGTGCAGCATGTTCAGCGCCTAGCGCGGCAACGACTTCTGCTGCTTGCGGGTTTGCCGGTATCCCCCACATACCCAGTTTAGGTGCTGGCACCGCACCAATTTCGGGCAGATATAACCATGATCCTGCAGGATTTGGTCTCACTAGCTGATCGGCCAGGCCCAAGTCTTCAACCATTTGTCCGATAAGATCGGAACGGCTGGCATAGGCTTCTGCTCCGGCGTCGACGACAAGTTCGCCTTCGGGCAGGCTGAACCGTAGCGGTTGCACCGCCCCACCAGCTCGGCTGCTGGCCTCCAGCACGGTAACACGGTGGCCTGCCTTGACCGCAGAATATGCTGCGGTCAGACCAGCTATACCGGCGCCAACAACTACTACATGCGACATTTAGTACTCGATGGAGTGCACGAGTTCGACTAACCGGGTCAACACGGCTGGATCAGTGGAAGGTGGCACACCGTGTCCCAGGTTGACCACGTGGCCGGGTGCAGCTGCACCGCGATGAATTACATCGCGTACGTGAGATTCCAGCACATCCCAGTCAGCAGCAAGAAAAGCCGGATCAATATTGCCCTGTAGTACTACGTTAGTTCGACCGTCAGGACCGGGTGTATTTCCCAGGCGTCGGTTAGCTTCATCCAGTGGTAGTCGATAATCGACGCCGACCACGGAGGCCCCAGCATCACGCATCAAATCTAGAATGTCGCCTGTTCCGGTACCAAAATGCACCAGCGGGATGCCGTGGTCGCCGGTGAGGTCATCCACGTGACGCAGGGTCTGCTGGGAATATGGCATCACATGGTGCTGATAGTTTTCTCGAGACAACGACCCGGCCCAGGAATCAAACAGCTGGGCGGCCGAGGCGCCGGCCATAATCTGGGCCCGCAAGAACCGTCCGGATGCTTCAGCAGTCCAGGCCATGAGTCGCTGCCAAGCTTCAGGTGCGTTGTGCATCATGGTTCTTGGCCCCAGATGGTCACGTGAAGGGCGGCCCTCGACCATGTAGGCCGCTACCGTATATGGTGCCCCGGCAAAGCCAATCAGCGGGCGGGCACCCAGCTCAGCCACGGTCAGTTCAACGGCCTGAGTGATGGGCTCAAACATTTCATCGGTGAGCTCGGGCAGATTCGAAATATCTTCGGCGGTGCGGATTGGTGAATCCAATACCGGTCCCACACCGGGCTGGATCTCTACTCCGATACCGGCAAGTTTGAGCGGGATGACGATATCAGAAAAGAAGATTGCTGCATCGACGTCGTGTCGACGTACCGGCTGGAGGGTAATCTCCGATGCCATCTCTGGGATCAAACAGGATTCAAGCATCGAGGTGCCTTCGCGCAATTGACGATATTCTGGCAAAGAGCGTCCAGCCTGCCGCATAAACCAGACGGGCCGCCGATTTCCTACATCTCCTCGGTAACCTTTGATCAGGTCAGACTGAGCGGTAGATTTCTCTGAATCCGAAGTTATAAGCGGATGATTAACCGGCAGCGCCGAAGTTTGATTCAACTCTTGGTTCATACCAGCTCATTATTCCAGCATCTGCGCTCAATACACTCCAGGTTTCCTAAATGCTTAGGTAGTCGCTCCCAGAGCGAAAAGTTGGCGCGTATTTTGATCCAGCTGCCAGATTTCGTACGATGGGAGCTATTGTGGTGATGTTTTCATTAGTCGCGGCGCACACCTGGCTGGACCTCGAAACGGTGGCGCAACTTGCAAGCGGTGCTTCAGAGGTCGCAGAATCGCTGTCCGATAATACTGTTTCCGGGGTTGTCACCCTGTCTACATGCAACCGGCTTGAACTCTATGCTGAAGCTGGCGACAATGATGTTGACCAGGCTGCACAAGACGTTTTAGAAGTCATCGCAAGTAATGCAGGGCTGCCCGATAACACTGTGGCCAACGCGTTTCGTCTTTATCGCAATGACGCTGCGGTCCGACACTTATTCGAGGTAAGTTCCGGGCTAAAATCCGCTGTCATTGGGGAACGTGAAATCGCCGGGCAGGTACGCCGGGCTCTATCGGTGGCACGCGAGTCTGGACATGCCACCGGCACCCTAACAAAGCTATTTGAAACCGCTTCGCGTACTGCAAAAGACATCGGTGCACAAACGGCACTGGGCTCTACGGGCCGCTCGATAGTTTCTGTAGCACTAGAGTTAGCTACTGAACTACGAGCGGGTACTTCCATTGTCGGTGCCCAACGCTTCTGGCAAGATGCCAATATTTTATTGGTCGGAACCGGCGCCTATGCTGGTACGACTCTAAACCAGTTACAAGCTCGTGGCGCAAAAAACGTTGCTGTACATTCCTCATCGGGCCGCGCCCAGCAATTTGTTGATGATCGCGGCGGCTGGGCGATGGCACTTGGTGGCGCCGATGTCGAAGGGGCTTTCGCCGAAGCTGATGTTCTCATCGGAGTTTCGGGCGGAGAACGCACACTGAGCGCAGCACAGTTAGCGAAGTTGCGCGAAAATGCTTCTCACCGATTAACGGTGCTTGATCTAGCCCTCACCCATGACTTTGATCCGGCCATCGGCGATCTGCCCGCCGTTGATCTGATCACCTTAGAATCGGTCAAAATGGCCGCCCCCAACGAGCAGCAAGCCTCCATCGCCCAGGCACAACAACTCGTAGATGCAGCCGTTGATGACTACCTGACCGATAAACGAGAACGTAGCGCCACTGACGCCATAGTTACCCTGCGTGGCCACACCATGTCAGTATTAGAAGAGGAAATGCAACGTGTTCGTGATCGTCACGGTTGCACCGCCGCTGCCGAAGAAGTCCAACTGGCCATGCGCCGCATGGTTCGTCAGATCTTGCATGAACCAACCGTACGGGCACGTCAAGCCGCTGCAGAAGGCAACTTAGAAGAATACGAAGCCGCTCTGCAAACTATATTTGGGCTGGAAGTCACGCCAAATGCTCAGCACGATAATAAATCTTCCTACTCACCAGCACACCCTGAGCAACTCGACAGCACTAACCGGCGCAGCGCTTGAATCACGGGACATGGCGACCGGCGAAGAGCGGCACAGATTGGATCGTTAAGTGTCGACACAAATAACGCCGGCAGCCCGAATGCCACGAGACCAGCGCCGTGCACAACTCATCAATGTGGCCTTAGATGTGTTCGCTCATCACGGTTTCGCACAGACGACCATGGATGAAATTGCCCGACAGGCTGCAATTTCTAAACCGGTACTGTATCAACACTTTGAAAACAAACGTGGCCTGTATTTCACGTTATTAGACCACCAATTCCAAGTCTTACGCAATGTGATTACTACCCGAATGCAGTCTATCGACCCCACTGCGGCAAATGCCGATGAACAAACCGCCTATCAAGCCGTCTATGGGGTGTTTGAGTTCACATCCGAGCCAGGCGGCCATTATCGGTTGATGTTGGATTCATCAATGGATAATCCGGAAGAGCGGCAGCACCGGATGGACGAATTCCTAAATGAGTTAGTGGAATTTATTTCACCATATGTGCTGGAAAATTCCAGTCTGGATCCTGCCACTTCCCGATTTATTACCAGCGGGATTGCTTCAACCGTGTTGTATTTAGCCTGCCGATGGGCCGAAGAGTACCGTGACGATGTGGCAGCCCGCGAACAAATCCCATTCGACGCAGCCGTTGAAACCACCTACCAATTCGTCGCCCACGGGGCATTAGGGTTTGATTTATCCAATAATCCATCAGCGTAGTGGTGACACTGGTGAACCAACCACCAGCCAATCTGTTCTAAGCTACATGGTGGGACGAAACCATTCATTATTTTACTAGGAGGACTAGAACCGTGGAAATTCGTATTGGCATCCAACACGTCGCACGCGAAATCAACTTCGAAACCGATATGAGCAAAGACGAGGTCACCGCAAAAGTCCGCGACGCCATCGAAAACAACACCAACCTGGAACTTTCTGATAATAAAGGTGGCAGCGTTATCGTGCCAGCCGGAGTCCTAGGTTTTGTAGAACTTGGTGACGCAAGCGCACGTCGCGTTGGCTTCGTCGCCGGCTAACTAACAACCCCGCTTACCAGGTAGACTTTGAAAGTGGTCCACATGTTTGGATCTCCTGATTTGCACCCCGGATGACCGGTCGTACGTGAATGCGTAGCTGTTACTTTCTGACTAATCCACGATCGGCTCCGCCAGCACGTTGTTGTGCTGGAACTCGATCTAAAGGAATTATTCGATAGTGACAACACCCCCTACTGAGACATTCGCCGACTTTGGTTTGCAACCCGCCATTGTTGAGGCCCTTACTGAACAAGGCTTTGAGAGGCCATTTCCTATTCAGGCCATGACGCTGCCCATCGCACTTGAACGCCAAGACATTATTGGACAGGCCAAGACTGGTACTGGCAAAACCCTGGGATTTGGTTTACCGGCTCTAGAACACGTTATTGGACCAAACGACAAAGGTTTCAATGACTTACCTGCGCCGGGCGCTCCACAAGCCCTTATTGTGACTCCAACGCGTGAACTGGCCGTCCAAGTCTGCAAAGATTTAGAAGCAGCTGCCGCAAAGCTGTCAGCACGCATCGGATCCATCTACGGTGGCCGAGCCTACGAACCTCAAATCCGCGACTTGAAAAAGGGCGTCGAGATTGTTGTAGGTACACCCGGACGTCTGATCGACCTGATGAAGCAACGCCACCTCAACCTGCAACAGATCAAGACCGTAGTGCTTGATGAAGCAGACGAAATGCTGGATCTCGGATTTCTGCCCGATGTGGAAACCTTGTTACAAGCACTACCCGAACAACGTCAGACTATGTTGTTCTCAGCAACCATGCCCGGAGCAGTCATCAACATGGCGCGCCGGTATATGGTTCACCCAACGCACATCAGCGCCGCCGACCCGGAAGATGACTCTGTCATTAAACGCGACATTCGTCAGTTGGTCTACCGGGCACACCACATGGATAAAGATGAACTGTTAGCCCGTGCTCTGCAGGCTCGTGACCGCGGTTTGACAATCATCTTCACCCGGACCAAACGCACCGCTGCACGCGTAGCCGATGAATTGCACCGCCGGGGCTTTGCGGCTGGTGCGCTACACGGCGATCTGGGACAAGGTGCCCGTGAACAGGCCCTTCGCGCGTTTCGCAATGGCAAGATCGATGTACTTGTGGCAACCGATGTTGCAGCCCGTGGCATCGACGTGGAAAACGTCACCCACGTGTTCAACTTCCAAGCCCCCGAAGACGAAAACACTTATCTGCACCGTGTCGGTCGGACTGGACGTGCTGGGCATAAGGGAATAGCTGTGACCCTGGTCGACTGGGAAGATGTGCCACGGTGGAAACTGATCGCCCAAGCGCTAGGAATTGAACAAGTCGAGCCAGTTGAAACCTATTCGGCGTCCCCACACCTGTATCAAGACTTGGACATTCCCGAGGATGCCAAGGGTCGTTTGCCGAAATCGCAGCGAACCCGCGAAGGACTCGACGCCGAAAAGGCCGAACGCCTTGGTGGCCCCGACCGTCAACGTGGTGGTCGCCGTCGCGGTCAACACGGTGGACGCAAGCCTCGTGGACGCGGTGGCCGCGGGCGTTCCCAGAACCGTCAGCGCCAGCGTACACGCTCTGGTAAACCGGTCAACGATTCCAGCGGTGACAAACAACAGTCCAAGACCGGCAAACGTCGGCAGCGTACCCGTACACGTCGACATAATGGTCAAGTTGTACGGCGCCGTACTGCTGGGGAGTCGAACGACGCATAGATGACATCGCTATTTTCTGGTGCGGATAAGATCGTCCATGCCGATAACCTCGAGCTGCTGGCCGCGATCCCAGATGAGTCCGTTACTATGATCTACCTTGATCCGCCCTTCAACACCGGACGAACCCAAGCACGCGCATCGCTCAAAACGGTGCGTGTTGCCACTGGTGAAGGTGATCGTATCGGTTTTGGTGGGCATTCCTATGAAACGCTGCGCGGAGCACTGGCATCCTATGATGATGCGTTTATTGATTATTGGGATTTCTTAGAGCCTCGGCTTGAACAGGCGTGGCGTGTCCTGGCCGAAGACGGCACACTTTATCTGCACTTGGATTACCGGGAAGTACACTATGCCAAAGTCATGCTAGACATGATTTTTGGCCGAGAGCACTTTTTGAATGAAATCATTTGGGCCTATGACTACGGTGGACGCGCCCGGAGCCGTTGGCCTTCTAAGCACGACACTATTTTGGTTTACGTGAAAGACCCGAAAAAGTATTGGTTTGATTCAACAGAGGTCGACCGTGAACCCTATATGGCCCCGGGCCTGGTTACCAAAGAAAAACGGGAACGTGGAAAACTGCCAACTGATGTATGGTGGCACACTATCGTGTCACCCACTGGCAAAGAAAAGACCGGGTATCCAACCCAGAAACCTCTAGGGTTAGTCCGGCGAATGGTTGCCGCTTCTTCTCGACCTGGTGATTGGGTTATGGATTTTTTTGCCGGCTCAGGCACGCTGGGTGCTGCCGCCCGACAATTGGATAGACGATTCGTCTTGGTCGACCAAAACCCTCAAGCCATCGATACAATGACTACACGCTTACCCGGGGCAGAATTACTGACCTACTAGTTGCCGTTCCATAACACGTTGAAGCCCGATGTTGCTTGGCGTTCAATAGCCTCCACCGTGGCCCTTGATGTAGTATGTTCACCTAACATGTTTGATTTACCCGCACCGTGGTAATCGGATGAACCGGTCACCAGCAAATCGTGTTGTTGGGCAAACTCTAAAAGCCATTGTTTGCCGCTACCGCTATTATCACGATGGTAGACTTCAACCCCGGCTAGCCCAGCGTCGAGCATCTCGTAAAACAACTGGTCTTTAACCATTCGTCCTCGAACTTTGGCCATGGGGTGAGCAAAGATCGGTACTCCCCCGGCAGCACGGATAAGCTCAACGCCGGCAATGGGATCCGGTGCATAATGGGGCACATAGTATTTTGAGCCACCCCGCAAAATGGTGTCAAAGGCCGCTGTCCTGTTGGGTACTGCCCCAACTTGTACCAGAGCATCAGCAAGATGTGGCCGCCCAATGGTAGATTCAGCACTTGTTTGTTGCTTGACCAGTTCCCATGTGATTGGGAAGTCTTCGGCAAGCAGCGCGGCCATCTTCTTGGCGCGTTTATATCTGGCATTGCGTGATTTGGCAATTTCAGCTAGCAAGTCAATATTCGTAGGGTCGTGCAAATAGGACAGTACATGCACGGCCACCCCGTCGTCCGAAACCGTCGACAGCTCCATACCCCGAATCAGTGCAATACCGTGCTGGGCTGCAGCCTCTTCAGCCGGGTCCCATCCGGCAGTCGTATCATGGTCGGTTAAGGCCACCCCGGATAGCCCTGTCCGTGCTGCGGCTTTAATAACTTCCGCTGGCGAGGTTGTGCCATCCGAAAAATATGAGTGAGTGTGCATGTCGAAGGCCATAAGAACCTAGTCTACTAGCCGGTTAGGCCTTGCGGCAGGGTTAGCAAGCCTACAACGCATGCGCGTGATCGGGACGGCAAGCTTGTCGCGAATTTTGGCTGTACTTATCGACTCTGATCTCAATCGTGGGAAGATAGCAGTATGACTCAACCATCTGATGCCGTAGATAACTCTGTCCCCGAACTCCCCTTAGAAGACCGGGTGGAAAATCGCTCCCATCGGCCTTCATCGGACGCCTTCAAAAAATTTATGGGCTCAAACTGGCAACAACCCCAGCAAATCGATTTTCAGCCCGATGCATCAGCGTCCTATGCAGCACAACGACGGTTGGCGCTGTCGCGCCAGTTCCCTACCGATCGCCTAGTCATACCGGCCGGTGCGCCAAAGGTGCGGTCAAATGATACCGACTACCGTTTCCGGCCACACTCTGCTTTTGCCCACCTGACCGGGCTAGGAGTCGATCACGAACCTGAGGCTGTATTGGTGATGCAACCGGTTGCCGAAGGTACCGGAGATAACGGCAGCAACCACGAAGCTACCTTATTCTTCCGGCCCTTAGCTGGACGGGATTCCGAAGAATTTTATTCCAACACCAAAACCGGTGAGTTCTGGGTTGGTCCTGTTCCAACGCTCAACGAACTTCACCAACGCACTGGTTTAGAGACCAAAACTTTAGACGATTTGGAATATGCCGTCACAGTAGATGCCGGAGTCGTTGAAATCGGTGGCACTCGCATCCGACTGGTTCGCAATACCGACCTCAATATGGACGCCTTAGTTGATACCTCTCGTATCAATACCGGTGTCGATCTGGAGCAATCAGATGCCCTAGATGCTGAATTGGCTGAGTTCCTATCGGAAATGCGTCTGATCAAAGACGACCATGAACTTAGTGAATTACGCGGTTCGGTAGAATCCACCATTCGTGGTTTTGAAGATATCGTGCGCGCAATCCCTGCAGCAACCCAGCACACCCGTGGTGAACGGGTCATCGAAACTACCTTCTTCTCCCGTGCCCGGTTGGAAGGCAACGATCTGGGGTATGACACCATTGCGGCAGCTGGCAATAATGCCACCGTGTTGCACTGGATTCGTAATACGGGTCCGGTCAAGGACGGCCAATTGTTATTAGTTGATGCCGGGGTGGAAGCAGACTCGCTCTACACCGCAGATATTACCCGCACACTGCCGGTCAATGGCCGTTTTAGTGAAGTACAAGCCAAAATTTATAATGCAGTACTCGAGGCCGCTGATACGGCACTTAGGGTAGCAAAACCAGGTGTATTATTCCGCGATATTCATAACACTGCCATGGAAGTGTTAGCACGCCATTTAGCGGATTGGGGTGTGCTGCCGGTTTCTGTTGATGAAGCACTGTCTACCGAAGGTCAACACCATCGGCGCTGGATGCCCCACGGCACCTCGCATCATCTCGGTTTGGATGTCCACGACTGTGCACAAGCCCGTCGGGAAATGTACCTGGACGCGCCGCTACGCCCCGGCATGGTGTTCACCATTGAACCGGGGTTGTATTTCAAAGACGAAGACCTAGCGGTGCCCGAAGAATTCCGTGGTATCGGGGTACGCATCGAAGACGATATTGTCGTAACCGACCATGGCGCTGAATCACTTTCAGCTCACCTGCCGCGAACGGTCGAGGAGATCGAGTCCTGGATGGCTGAGCTGTGGCAGGGCTAGCGCTGCTCTGAGGTGTCATCTGAGTCGTCGTCGGAGTCCTGATCTGGTTGCTCGTCAACACGTACCCCAAACTGTGGTCGACCATCAGGCAGGTCTGGAATGCCTCCGTGCGACGGCTCAGATGCGTCCGCTTGTTCCGGCTGTTCAGATGGTACATTGGCCGGGACCGAACTTTGGTGTTGGCCCATGGGCTGTGGGCCCAACGCTGAGGTGACTTGGTCAGCGACGGCATTATCGACTACCAAGTCAAAACTCACGGCAGAGGTAGTCGGAAGCACCATGTATTTCAGCTGCTTACGGCGCATGACCTCGCCGATAACACCAAACAGCACCCAAATGACTGCACCCATCACCACGGTGGAGCCCAATGTCATCACCATATCTTGGTTGCCAGACATCATCGAGATCAGTAAACCGATAAAAGCCCCGAAAAATGCGCCCTGGAGCGCACCCCGTCCCGCTACGGCTGCATAACTTGGCCGGTGACGCAATCGATAGACCGACCGCAAATCCCGTCCTACGATAGAAAGAAAACGTGGGTCGACGCCGGCATCAACCGCTTTGTCCACCGCAGCCATTGCGGTCTCATAAGAACGGTAGTTGCCAATCAGCTGCCCTTGCGGCAGTGGGGACCCAATTTGTGCTCCAGGACCAAACATACTCATGTCCCCATTTTCTACCCTGTCGCACAGACTTTCCACCACCCCGCCCACTTTGCGCTGTGAGCAAGGAGAAACCCAAGCCTTATGACTACCAACCTTCATCCTGGCGGTGTACTGGCACCTGATGTCATTCCAGAAACACCTCAACAGATCGCAGCTTGGCAAGCGCTAGCCAAGGTCATCGATCCGGAAATCCGCCAGCCCATCACCGCCTTAGGAATGGTTGCATCAGTGGAGCTCAATCAGGCTGATATTTCCGTTACTATTCGGCTAACTATTTCCGGGTGCCCTATGCAGGACACTATTCATAAGGACGTGGCTGGGGCGCTAGAAGGTTTGGCTGAAGGTTCCGTGCACGTGCAGTTGACGACGATGAGCCCTGAACAACGAGTAGCATTACAAGATAATCTCACCGCGTCCCGGCCACGCAATCCCTTCGGTAAAGACTCGTTGACAAAAATTTTTGCGGTCGCCTCTGGAAAGGGTGGTGTTGGAAAATCAACTATTACCGCCAATCTGGCCGTAGGACTTGCTGCCCGTGGGCTATCGGTTGGGCTTATAGACGCTGATATTCACGGTTTTTCTATCCCGGGGCTGTTAGGTATCACGGCCAAACCGACCAAAGTCCAGGATATGATCATGCCGCCGATTGCTCACGAAGTAAAAGTGATGTCGATTGGTATGTTCCTCGAAGCTGATCAGCCTGTCGCATGGCGTGGCCCAATGCTGCATCGTGCATTAGAACAGTTCGTGACCGAAGTATATTGGGGCGATTTGGATATGCTGCTCATTGATTTGCCTCCGGGCACCGGAGACATTGCCATTTCCACTGCACAGCTGTTGCCCAATGCCGAACTGCTGGTTGTTACCACTCCAGAACATACTGCTGCACAGGTAGCCGCCCGGGCTGGCCAATTGTCAACCCAAACTGAGCAACCCGTTGCTGGGGTCATTGAAAACATGGGGCCCATGCAGTTGCCGGATGGAACAGTAATCGAGGTATTTGGTTCTGGAGGTGGCCAGGCTGTTAGCACCCGGCTCAGCAATGTGTTAGATCAGCAGGTGCCCCTTTTGGGGTCAATCCCACTCGATCCTGTTCTACGAGCAGACAGCGAACAGGGCACCCCGTGTATTATCCAGTCCCCTACTTCTGCTGCTGGCAGTGCCTTAGACGAAGTGGTAGCACGTCTGGCGGGCACACCTCGTGGGCTGGCGGGTAAAAAACTTCCGGTGACTCCTAGGTAGCTTCGGCATCAAACGGAGTGATCGGTGGTTCTGGCGGTTCTGCCGCGGCTTCCGGTCGACCTGGGTCTGGTAGTTGGGATTGCTGTTCAAGTTGATCAATGGGCACGGCGGCGGCAATAATTTCATCTTGTGTCAGCTTCGGGCGTTCTACCGGTGAGTTTGCTGCCGTATCCGTGGTGTCTTGGAGAGTATCTTTTGCCTCGTGTAGCGACGATTCCAGTTCTTCGATGGGTTCTGAGAGGGCTTCGCGGATGACGCGGCGCGGATCGTATTGGCGAGGATCATATTTTTGCCAATCGACTTCATCAAAGTCCGTACCGGTTTCTTCTTTGAACTGTTCTTTGGCTCCGGCGGCAAATACCCTAGCTTTATGAATCCAGTCGCGTAAGGTGCGAAGATATTGTGGGATCTTATCTGGACCCAGCAGCATCAGCGCTAGCACGATAAGAACTATCAGCTCTCCGCCGTTAATACCAAAGATGTTCATACTGGCTACAGCTTACCCGAAAGTTGTGGTGGTCGAGGTTGCGGAAAGCTACTGGCCGAGCAGTCGTTCGATGCCCCGTTCGAAACGCTGACTCATCCCTTCTCGAAGGTCTGAGCTGCCGGTTGTTAGCCGGGATTGCTCTTCAACATATAGGGTCGACATGATGCCGGCAGCATAGTCGGAATCCGATGTAGAATCCACCCGATACTGAGATTTACTCGTAGCCATATAAGCCGTCCAAGACCCATCGGGGTATGTGTAAAGCCAAACATTTTGTGCAACGGGTAAAGAAATTTCTGTGGCTGCGGAATTTTTAAAATCTAGCCGGTTACACGCGGTAGCGGATCCGTCAGCTTGCTCGGCACGACATTCTCGTACCACAGTTTGGTCCTCGGCGTCATCGGCTGAGCCGTTGAACAGCGATACAACATATACCTGCCCGTCGACTTCGTCAACAACTGCCGATTCAAACGCTAGCCCTAGGGAATGAAATTTCGGGATGGTCCAACCAGCCGAACGTAGCTCACTAAGTGAGGTTAATCGCACCGGGGTGCCATCGAAGCCTAAAGGTGCGCTGCTAAACGATAGTTGAGCCTTTGAAGCGCCGAAATCGTTGGGAACTTTCGTGGAGTCATCGCTGGGTGTAGGTTGGATCAACTCCTGCGGATCAGCCTGTGCAACCTCAATATCGTCTGGAATTAATGTTGGCGACTCAGAATCGATTGAATCATAGGAGCGTTGCTGCCCGCCGAGCACCCATAGGCTAGCAAACAGACCAACAACAACTAGCCCGACAATGCTCACGGAGGTAAAAAATTTCCATCCGGGAAGTCCGCTAGATTTCATCACCGGCGGATCATGTGGTGAATAGTTCCCGAAATATTGCCCGTGGGACGGCTGGTCTTGTTGTGCAATTCGATCAAGTTGTTGAGTGATTGACAGTGCAGAAGACCGTTGTTCGACTTCTTCAGCACACCGGGTGCACGCTGCCAAGTGTGCACGCATACGGCTGGCTGCTGCTGGTGACAGTTGACCTTCTAGGTACGCGTCGAACTTGGAGCGTGGATGAAAAGAGAAGCCTGACGAACTTCTGCTCATTCAATAGGTCCTTGCTTCCATTAGTCGCTTCACGAGATTCGTTCAAGACGGAACTGTCCCTAGTATGGCAAAAGATCCTGAGAATATTCTGAAATACTGGTGGTTATTCAGCATGAATACGATATAACCACTTGCTACCTTTACAATGAGGGGTGCAGCGCACACAACGGCAACCTACGGGAGTAGACAGGTATATGAAAGCACTGAGCCCGCAACAGACCGGCAAGCACGCTAGTTGGGCCTTTGCTGAGGCACGCCCAGTTGAAGATGACACCTTATTAATGGCTCGTGATAGGTCTGCAGAGCTAGGTATTACCCCAGTATCTGAAGGAACTGCTTCATTGCTGACCTTTTTGTCGTCAGCAGCTCGGCCACAAACGATGGTAGAATTAGGTACCGGTGCGGGTGTATCGGGTTTAGCACTGATGCGGGGTGCACCTGAAGGTGCCGTTCTAACGACGCTTGATCCGGATGCAGAAGCCCAACGTGCAGCTCGAGAGGTTTTTGGAGCCGAAGGGTATCCCAGTTCAACCACGCGGCTCATTGCTGGTCGTGGCCGGACGGTATTGCCTAAACTGTCCGCGGCTGCATATGATCTAGTGTTTATTGACGCCGACCCTTTATTGTTAGAATATCATGTCACCGAAGCGGCACGATTACTCCGCTCCGGTGGCATGCTTGTTATTCACGATGCGTTAGATCAGGACCGTGTACCCAAGCCGGCAATTCGTGAAGCCTCTACGGTTATGCTTCGAGATGTTGGCAATGAGTTGCGGGATAACACCGAGAGATGGCGAACATCCACGCTGGTGCCGACAGGTACCGGTTTGCTGCTCGCGATAAAAATCTAACGCCTCAACGCAGTCATGAGCTGGCGGTTACCACGCCGGACAGCGCAGCTTGGAGTTCCTGTGCTTCTTCATCATTAAGTTCAACGACAAGCCGGCCTCCGCCGTCGGTAGGAATTCGCATCACAAGCTTGCGTTGTTCACGAACTACTTCCATTGGGCCATCACCGGTACGGGGCTTCATAGCAGCCATTACTGTTCCTTTCTCTGTGCGTCTTCGCCGCGACGCGAGCGGTTTGCACAACACAACTACGTGGGGCCGTGTTGTTGATACTGCTCGGCTTGTTTCTGCAGGTCTGCGATCAGTTGGTCGCGTTGTTCTACAGCTTCCGTCAGGCGGTCTAACACCTGATCAACCTGGTCGGTTCTATAACCACGCAAGCCAATAGCAAAGCGAATCTCGCTGATATCTTGGGCGACAATATCTTTTGCCTCAGGCAAGACAACGGGAGGCAACGATGGCAGTGGTTCGGCAAGCGGTTGGACCATGCCTTTCTCACCACGAGTTATGACTATTGCTAAAAATCCGATGACGAGAACACCAAGTACCAGAATTTCTATCAACAATATTGCATCACCCATATGTCTATTGTCTCACGAACTAGGCAACCTTGCTTGTGGGCTCCCACAACGACTCATTAACCAGTGTTCTGGGCCAGGTCATATGCTAGTAGCCAGTGCTATTGTCTGAGCGTGGCCAAAAATATCCGACATTCGTTTCGCGAACTCGCCGCGACGGCGTTAATATTGCTGGCTGCCGGTGTGATGACCGGCTGTCAGCATCCAGGACAAGACACCAAAGATTCTGATGAGGACAACCAGCAGGTGCTGCGCATCGGAGTAAATTTGCCATCACCGGGATTGATCTCTGGCATCTCGAGCGATGATGTTTCGGGCATCGAGGTAGATCTTGCAGTAGCTGTTGCTCAGGAACTGGATCTCATATCTACAGACCCCGAAATTGCTTGGGTACCGATGAGGGCGGATGCTATAGCCGATGGTCTGGCATCGGGTGATCTGGATTTTGGGATAGGTCAGCTACAGCCAGCAGAACCCAACGACGACGTTGCATGGGTTGGTCCATACGTTGATGTCACAGCCGCTCTTTTGGTTCGAGCAGATTCACAAGAGGCCATAGGTGACGATACGATAACCCTTGCAGACACCGTGGTGACGTCGCTTGCGGATCTGGACGAGTCGGCCGTGTGCATAGTGGAGGGGTCAGCAGCCCAAGGTGTCAAGATCCCCGCCGACGAGATGATCACACAACGAACAGTTTCAGAGTGCGAAACCGGCATGCGCTCGGGAAGGTATGATGCAGTGGCTGCCGACGATCTGCAACTTGCCGGTGTTCTGGTTGATAAGTCTCGAACCGAGTCATATCAGATGCTGAAGTGGCCCGAACTCACCGATGACGACGATGCCCAAACGGCAACCGACCAGTACTGGATTGGCACCACTCCACAGCACTGTGAGGCCGCGGCATTAGCATTACAACAGTTGGCCGAAGATGGCACCCTAGACGAGTTGTTGAACCCCTGGGATAAATCGCTAGACTACTCGCCAGCCCTGGTCCAGGCAGGAGACATATCGGCGGAGTCTTGTAGCTAGACAACACGAAACCCCCGCTCACCGGCGGGGGGGGTTCGTGACATTGACAGTTACTGGCCGGGATAGTGGCGCAGATCGTGGCCAACATAAACTTGGCGCGGACGACCAATACGGGTTTCTTCATCCGTAATCATTTCACGCCACTGTGCGATCCAACCAGGCAGGCGACCAAGGGCAAACAGCGGGGTAAACATGCGGGTTGGGAAGCCCATCGCACTATAGATCAGACCGGTATAGAAGTCGACATTGGGATAGAGCTTGCGTTCCACGAAGTAGTCGTCGTTGAGTGCTTTTTCTTCTAGGCGCATAGCGATCTCTAGGCGTTCGTCGCCGGCACCGAGTTTATTGAGAATCTTTTCAGCCGTTGACTTCACGATGCGTGCACGTGGGTCATAGTTTTTATAGACGCGGTGTCCGAAGCCCATCAGGCGGATCCCGGATTCTTTATCTTTGACTTTCTCCATGAACTGTTCTGGGGAAAGACCTTCTTTTTGAATTTCATCCAGCATGTTCAGCACTGCCTCATTTGCACCACCGTGTAGCGGACCAAATAGGGCGTTGATGCCAGCAGAGATGGAACCAAAGATATTGGCGTGTGAAGAGCCAACCAGGCGCACCGTGGAAGTCGAACAGTTCTGTTCGTGATCGGCATGCAGAATTAGCAGCATATCGAGGGCGTCTACCATGTCTTGGTCGAGTTCGTATGCTTCAGTAGGGACACCGAAAGTTAGGCGCAAAAAGTTTTCGGTCAGGTTCAGCGAGTTATCTGGGTAAAGGAATGGCTGACCGATGGATTTTTTATATGCGTATGCAGCAAGAACCGGCACTTTGGACATCAGCCGGATTGTGGAAATGTGTATCTGCTCTTCGTCGAATGGGTCCAACGAGTCGGCATAGAAGGTAGAGAGCGCAGAGACTGCAGATGACAGCACAGCCATTGGGTGAGCGTTGCGTGGGAACCCGTTGAAAAAGTCTTTAATGTCTTCGTGCAGCATGGTGTGCTCACGGATATTGAGGTCCCACTCGTTGAGCTGATCGCCAGTAGGTAATTCACCGTAGATCAGCAGGTAGGCCACTTCTAAGAATGAGGAGTTTTTGGCTAGCTCTTCAATCGGGTAGCCACGGTAGCGCAGAATGCCGGCTTCCCCATCAATGTAGGTGACGGCCGAACGAGCGTTGGCAGTGTTCATAAAGCCTGGATCATAGGTAACAGCTTCGGTATCACGCAGTACCGTGCCGATGCTGAGACCGTCGTTACCGACAGTCGCCTCCACACGTGGAAGGTCTACGTTGGTATCGCCTAACGTCAGCTTGCCGTCGTGTTTTTCAGTCATGGTATTACCTCTTGTCTGTGCGGTGTGGTCTGTGCACGTTGGCCACATGATCGGTGGCTAATGTTTATCTCTGCCGTACAAATTTACCAACTTTAGTGACAGTTGGAACTTTATGGCCACATACTGTAACTATATGCCCGCGGCCAACCTAGTCACGGCTTTAGTAACGGCGTCATCAGTAGCCGTAAGCGACACCCTAATGTACCCATTGCCTGTCGATGAATAAAACACCCCGGGGCCAACGAGGATGCCGGCTTGGGCAAATCTATCGACCAGTTCCCATGAGTCTTGGGCAGTGGGACGGGTGACGTTGGGGTCACGAATCCATAGGTAAAGCCCGGCCTCTGAGTGATCCACGGCCAGTCCGGCGGTTTCAATGGCGCTAAGCAGTTGTGTTCGACGGTTCCGATAACGGGCTTTTTGTTGTCTGACGTGATCGTCGTCAGCCAGCGCAGCAATCATGGCGGATTGAATTGGGCCCGGGACCACCATGCCGGTATGGGACCGGAGATTAATTAATGCGGCAATTAACTTTTTGTCGCCTGCCACAAAAGCGCCACGGTAACCGGCCATATTGGACTGTTTTGATAGCGAATACACGGATAGTAAGCCGCCGGGATCGTCACCAGAAACGCGATGATCCAACACCGATGGGATAGGGTGTTCTTCCCACTTCCCCCAGCCCAGCTCGGCATAGCATTCATCCGAAGCGACAACAGCACCCAGTGCACGGGCATCATCAACAATGCGGGCTAAGGCATCAGTATCTTGGACGATACCAGTGGGATTGGCAGGCGAATTGACCCACACAAGCTTGACGTTACTGCGGGTCGTTGCATCGAGCTCTGCCAAGGAATCGGCGGCAACCGATGTTGCCCCAACAATTTTGGCGCCGATGTCATAGGTTGGGTAGGCGGTATGCGGGTACACAATGACGTCGTCAGTACCTAAACCCAGCAGCACTGGCAGCCACGCGATGAACTCTTTGGAACCCACTGTGGCAGCAACATGGTCTTTGGTCAGACCAGCGACACCACGGCGTCGCTGATACCAATCAGCGATTGCTTCGCGCAGTTGATTAGTGCCGGCTGAACCGGGATAGCCGGGCCAATTGGTCGCCTGTTGCAGCGCGGTTTGGACGACCTGTGGTGTCGGATCGACGGGCGCACCGATCGATAAGTCGACCACCCCATCGACATGAGCACTTGCCTTAGATTTATAGGGGGCAAGCAACCGCCAGGGGTATTCGGGAAGATCAAGCATTAGATGTCATGCTCCTGGGGTGGCAGTGCGGCAACAATCGGATGGTCCTTAGGGATCAACCCGAGTTTAGCTGCGCCCCCAGGTGAGCCAATATCGTCGAAGAATTCTACATTCGCGTCATAGTAGTCTGCCCACTCTTCTGGAGTGTCGTCTTCATAGTAGATTGCTTCTACGGGGCAGACCGGTTCGCACGCCCCGCAGTCAACGCACTCATCCGGGTGGATGTATAGCATGCGTTCGCCTTCATAAATACAATCGACCGGGCACTCGTCAATGCATGACTTATCCTTCAGGTCGACACAGGGTAAGGCGATCACGTAGGTCATTTTGGGTGCGGCTCCTTCACACTTTGTTGTTTACCCAGTCTAATGGTTATTCGACAACTTGCATTCGGTGCAGCTGACGCTTCGTCGAGGCGACGGTAACCAAAGTGAGTACGATGACGCCGAGGTGCCACAACACGGTAGCAATGACCAGGTGAGGAACCAAGGCCCATGTTTGGGCGCTAATTGGCACACCAAACTGTTCACCAGGCACTAACCCGGACATGACCGCAAGTGTGGTGTATTGGGTAATTCCTGTAATACCCGGAGCCAACATGGTGGCACTTGCCAATGCCGTCCACCATTGACCCAATGCGGCTATGCCCAAGGCTAAGAGCACGCCCCAGGGCAGCCCGAAACTGCCGGTCCAATAGGAGTTCAGGTGCATCACGGTACCAACGGCACCGGTAACTACCCCGACCACTAATGCCAGCAGCCACCAGACAAAGCTGAGACGGTTCACCCGGTTACTGGGCTTGGGCGCGGGCTCGAGCTCGTGCGATTTTAACGCGTTGGTTTCCATCAAGTACAACCTTACGGATCCGGATGGCTTCCGGAGTTACTTCGACACATTCGTCATCGCGTACCCACTCTAAGGATTCTTCCAAGGTCAGCGTGCGCGGTGGGGTTAACCCCTCGAAGTTATCTGATGATGCCGCACGAACGTTGGTCTGTTTCTTTTCGCGGACAATATTGACGTCCATATCTTCATTACGCGAGTTTTCGCCCAGCACCATACCCTCATACACTTCGGCGCCTGGTTGAATAAAGAATGCTGCGCGTTCTTGAAGGTTGATCATTGAATATGGTGTGGCAACACCGGCACGGTCCGAAATGATTGAACCACTGGAGCGATAGACAATATTTCCAGTCCAGGGTGCATAGCCGGCAGCGTAGGACGACGCAATGCCGGCACCGTGGGTTTCAGTCAGGAAACGTGTGCGGAACCCGATCAAGCCACGGGCCGGGACTTTGAAGTCAATGCGTACCCAGCCGGTGCCGTTGTTGACCATGTTCTCCATGATGCCTTTTCTTGAGGCCATTAGTTGCGTGACGCCGCCAAGATATTCTTCGGGGATATCTACGGTCAGAATTTCCATGGGCTCATGCACTACCCCGTCGATTTCTCGGACCACGACCTGGGGTTTACCAACGGTTAACTCGAAGCCCTCACGGCGCATTTGCTCAACGAGCACTGCCAGTGCCAGTTCTCCTCGGCCTTGAATTTCCCAGGTATCTGGACGATCGGTAGGTAGTACACGCAGCGAAACGTTGCCGATAAGTTCGCGGTCCAACCGATCTTTGACCTGGCGTGCAGTTACCTTTGCACCTTTGACCTTGCCGGCCAATGGCGAAGTGTTGATGCCGATGGTCATCGAAATGGATGGATCTTCAATGGTGATCTGTGGCAACGGTTTTGGGTTGTCCGGATCGGTCAGTGTATCGCCAATCATGATGTCTTCGATACCGGCTACAGCCACGATTTCACCGGAACGTGCTGATTCTGCTGGCACCCGGTTGAGGCCTCGAGTTTCCAGCAGTTCGGTAATTTTGACGTTCTTGATACCTTGTTCCGAAGACCAAGCAACCGTCTGGTTTTTATTCAATGTGCCGTTATAGATACGCAACAGTGCCAGTCGACCGAGGAATGGAGAGTAGTCCAGGTTGGTCACATGAGCCTGTAAGACTTCGTCTTCGTCATAGACCGGCGCCGGAATATGCTCCATGATGGTGGCAAAAAGCGGCTCGAGATCTGTATTATCAGGCAATTGGCCATCTGCTGGTTGCACGGTGGAAGCACGTCCGGATTTACCGGAGGCATAGACCACGGGCACATCAAGCACAGCATCCAGATCAAGATCTGGTACGTCTTTGGCCACGTCTTCAGCTAAGCCCAACAGCAGGTCCATGGTGTCTGAGACGACACCGTCGATACGCGCATCTGCACGGTCAACTTTATTGACCACTAAAATGACGGGTTTGGCAGCCGCCAATGCTTTACGCAAGACGAAACGGGTTTGTGGCAAGGGCCCCTCTGAAGAGTCGACCAGCAAGACGACGCCGTCCACCATCGAAAGTCCGCGTTCGACTTCGCCACCAAAATCAGCGTGGCCAGGAGTATCAATGACATTAATGGTGACATCTTCACCGTTAGATGATGGCCCCGAATAGAACACGGTGGTGTTCTTGGCCAGGATGGTAATGCCCTTTTCTTTCTCCAGTTCTCCGGAGTCCATCACACGATCTTCAACTTGCTGATGTTCCCCGAAGGCTCCGGTCTGTGTCAGCATCGCATTTACCAGGGTCGTTTTGCCGTGGTCGACGTGAGCAACGATGGCGACGTTACGAAGATCCTCACGTGTGCTGGTCTGATTGGTCATGGGCATACCCCGTTTAAGGTAGAAAAATGAAAAATTTAAGTTGGTCGTAAATACCAGCGGTATCTATATGACGACCACGTTACTAGTGTAAAGCACAGTCTCAACCGTGCAAGCAGTTCCATTGTGGGTAGCAGTACGTGACGAATCTACACATTCCAGGTAAAACTGTACCTATGCCCAATCACACCTTGTCTGATCGCAAAGAAGTTACCGCTCCTCACAAGGGCTTTACCGCCGGGTTAATGTTTGTCGCCGTATTATCATTGGCGCTGAACCTGCGAGCGGCTGCCAGCTCTGTTGGCCCGCTATTAGCAGAAATTGGCGAGGGGATGGACTTTAGCGGCGAAGTGCTTGGTTTCCTCACCTCATTGCCCGGGCTAATTTTCGGGCTGCTGGGGTTAGCCGCCGTACGAATCGGCAAACAGTTTGGCATTACCGCTACCCTACTACTATCTGCTGGCGCTATCGTCTTTGGTATTGGGTTACGCGCCTGGGTAGACAATTCGTGGCTTTTCCTGGTCCTAACGGTTATTGGACTGACCGGTATTGCTGTTGCCAATGTCCTAATGCCAGCATGGATCAAAATTCATGGTCGTCAGCATACAGTGAAATTAATGACGATCTATTCGGTATGTGTTGTGGCTGCCGGTGCCCTGGGTGCAGCGACCACCGCCCCGCTAGCAGCAGCATTCTCCGCTATTATCAGCCCAGACGCGGGCTGGCGTGCCGCGTTATCCACATGGGGGTTGGTCGCATTAGTACCGTTGGTGCTTTGGTGGATCTTGAATCAGCGTATCGGCTACGACTATCCACCCACCCCCTCACATCACAACGCCACTAAAAAAATATACCGCTCCCCAGCAGCATGGGCGATGACGGCTTTCTTCGGGTTACAATCCACCCAGGTGTATGCGCAATTTGGTTGGCTGCCCCAGATTTATCGTGATGCCGGGGTGGGCTCTACTGAGGCTGGTCTGCTGTTAGCAACCACGGCCAGTATCGGTGTAGTGGGCAGTTTGATTATGCCCACCGTGGTAGACCGATCCCAACGGCTGTGGCTTTGGCCGGTCGGTTTCGGTGTGCTGAGCGCAATAGGATACCTTGGCCTATTGTGGTGGCCTGCCGATGCGCGTTGGATTTGGGCTATTTTGCTTGGTATTGCCGGCATGGCATTTCCAACTTCAATCAGTCTGTTGCCTGCACGCAGTGTTGACCCGGATGTGACCGCTCGTCTCTCCGGTTTTGTGCAACCGGTTGGTTACATTCTTGCCGGTGTGGGACCACTGGTCATTGGAGCCTTATATACCGCTTCGAATTCGTGGACAACTAGTCTGCTGGTGTTATTGACGTTGACGTTGCTCATGGCCATTGCCGGTGCACTATCCTCTCGCAATATTAATGTTGACGATCAACTTTAGTTAATCTCGGCCTCATCCAGCGTGGCTATGGCCTGTGACTGTTCGCCGTCTTGGGTCTGCCAGGTTACTTCGACTTGATCGCCAGGGTTCTTGTCTCGCACATACTGCGAAATAAACGATGAGTTCACGACCTTTTGGCCATCGATTGCGATTATTTTATCGCCAGCACGCAACCCGATGTTCTCGCCTGCCGATCCTGGGCTGACCTCCATTACTTCTGCCCCGCCACCTTCGACAGATGACACCACAATACCCAGCGCTCCGCCGGCACCGATGACGACGCTGCCAGAGTCGTCACCATTGAGTACTTGTTCTACCACTTCCAGGGCACTGACGATGGGCACAGCATATCCGTAAGCGTCGTCACTACTTGTCGTTTCCTGGGTAGCAGCCGTGGAGATACCAATCACTTGTCCGTCAGCATCTACGGTGGGACCGCCAGAATAGCCCGGGACAATATCTGCAGTAACCATAATCAGGCCCTCTAAGCGTTGCCCCTGGGACCCTGGTTCCTGGGGTTCGATATGAATGGTCTCGTTGAGCCGGTGGACGTCTCCAACCACCGAGGTCAAATAACCCTGTCCGCTGGCGTTACCGACTCCGGCCACACGATCGCCCCGCTCCACTTTGTCAGGGCTGATCGAAGCAACCTGTAAGGGGTCTTGGGTATCGATTTGTAGTACAGCAATGTCACGTTCTGCATCACGGCCCAGCACAGTTGCAGAATAGTCCCGTTTAGTGTCGGCCATAGTAATAGACACTGACATGGAGGATTCCACGACGTGATAGTTAGTGATAGCTAACCCGTCAGAGCTCACGACCATCCCGGTCCCAAACCCTAAATATTGATAGACCTCGGTATCGACCATAAACACGCCGGGCGCTTCTGAGACTTCTTGTCCTGGATCTAATCCGGGCCCGGTGTGTTGACCACCGGCTTGCCAATCAATATCAATGCCGTCGTGGATATGGTCGAGCCCTTCGACGAGGCTTTCTACAGAGCCCTCCTCATCGGGTACAACATGGGGTGCCGAAGGCGAGGGTGAGAATAAGTCTTGCAGCGGGTTGGATTGGTTGTCCCAGTTGAGCAACTGCGAAAGCAGACCGATTAGCAAGATCGCGGCGCCAAGGATTCCGGCGCCAAGAATAATTGCGCTAAGGGGCCCCCGACGGCGAGGTTTGGCCGGAGGGCCGGGATAACCATTGAAATACGGCATTTCCCGTATCTCATCACGTGAATCATGTGGGGCGTACACCCAGCGGGGATCTTGTCGCGGGTCTGTAGCATAACCGTAGGGTGGGTCAGGCGGTGGCTGGTGATAACCCTCGGATTGTTCAGGCATGCTTTCGCCCGGACCATACCGAGGCGGCCCGGGCGGCGGTGGCGGAAGTGGTGAATCAGAGTGCTGCCGATGCCACGATGATTGGTCGTCGTGGTGATGCCACGGCTGGTCGGAAGAATTTTGCTGATTCACTGCGTGATTTTCTGTGTCACATTAGGAACTCAAGTGTTCCATGACGTCTTGGTAATCTGGTTCGGTAGTAATTTCGTCAACGAGCTGAGTGTAGGTAACTTCCCCTTCAGGGTTGATAACAACCACGGTTCGAGTCAGTAACCCGGCCATGGGTGAATCTATCAAACGCACGCCGTAATCTTCACCGAAGCTTGAACGAAATGCGGAGGCAGACTGGGCGCGTTCAATGCCTTCAGCGCCGCAGAATCGCGCCTGAGCGAAAGGTAAATCCATCGAGACGTTGAGTACCACGGTGTTACTCAGATTGGCTGCGCGTTCATTGAATTCGCGCACGCTTGCCGCACAGACGCCAGTATCGAGCGAGGGGAAAATGTTTAACAGTACCCACTGGCCAGCGAAATCCGAGAGTTTAACTTCAGACATATCGGTGCCAACCAACGTAAAGTCGGGAGCTTTGGATCCCACAGCTGGGATATCGGCCGTGGTATTGACGGTATTACCTTGAAATTGTGTAGTAACCATGCCTCTACCCTAGGCTCCCGGATCATACTTTATCGACGGGTGTCGACCAGCTAGCTAAATTTTTCTGTCCACCAACTGTACGCTGTGAACCAGTGGCTTGTCATCTGGGTTTAGCGCCCATAGTGCGAGGCAGGTTCAGGCAGCCCGAAGAGCCGATCAAATACCCAGGCATAGCACGCTGTGTAGATAAAGAAGAAGACCAGCAAAATGACTTCGAGCATAAAAGCTTCGACCAGGCTGACGCCAAGCACCCATGCGATAGCGGGTATAAGCATCAGGATCAACCCGCCCTCAAATAACACCGCGTGGCTGACACGCATGTACCAGGGCCGATGTGTCACCTTGATGCGCCGTTCAAAGGCTTCAAATAGCCAGTTGAAAAGTAAGTTCCAAGTCAATGCGACCATGGAAGAAATAACACCAACAAGAAACGACGCGCTAGATGAATTCCCCAACAGGGCCAAAATAATGGTGGTGAATCCTACCGCTAAAATTTCGAAAACCACGGCATAGACGATGCGGCGGCCCAATGGCGATGGAAAGATGCGTCGACCGACTAGCGCATTACGCCCGCCGGGTCCGACAGGAACCGCAGGGATACTTGCAACAGTTTCTTCTTGGGTAGTCACGACCATAGATTATCAAATCCGATTTTAGAAGCTAGTTCTAACTCATTTTCAGCGTAACCGGACTAACTATACCGGCCTGCTAGATAATAGCTGACACTTTCACTAAATTGCTGCGGTTGTTCGGCATGAAGCCAATGGCCTGCATCGCGTATCTGTATCTTTCGGGTCATAGGAAATAATTCCCGCATGATCTCACCGGCCGCTTCATCAATATACGGTGAGCGTTCACCTTTGATCCACAGTACCGGGTGCTTGTCAAAGGTGGCATGCACCTCCGGGAAATCCACAATGACATCTAGATTTTCAAAGAGCATTTGTAGGTTGGGTTCCCATCGAAAACCGCCTTGTCCATCACGGACCAGATTTTGCAGTAGGAACCCGCGCACGGCGTCGTCGGTAATCTCTGCTTTGATGGCGGCATGAGCGTCCATCCGCGACGTCAGATTTGTCAGGTCGATGCCAAGAAGGGTACCCAGTAGGTGCTCGAATTCGCTGGTGCTAGAATGCGTCGGCGAAATATCTTCAACTATCAATCCAGCAAGCAATTCGGGGTGACGAAGAGCTAAAATCATCGCAACTTTTCCGCCCATCGAGTGGCCCAAAATAACGGCGGGCTCGTCTTTGCAAAAATCATTTCGTAGCTCTTCTGCCACCAGATCAGCCATTTGCAGGTAGTCGAAATGCTCGGTCCAGCATGAGTTGCCGTGATTTGGTAGATCGACCAGCAACGAGGTAGTGGTCTCGGTGAGACTTTTGGCGATACGGGTAAAGTTTCTGCCCCGGCCCATGAGACCATGCAGAAACACGAGACGTTGTGGCCCACCCGAAACACGCTCGGTCTGGAGGCGGCCTTCTGGATCCGAACAATACAACATGAACACCAGTGTAGTAATTTCCTGACCTGCCAGCATGATGTAGCCGTCACCAAGTCGAGACAATACAACTATGTTGTACACCACATCGGTTGCACTTAGGCTTTTTGGCACTAGCGTTTCGTAGGAAGGACATTATGACTGCATCCGGACCATTAGCTGGCATCACCATCCTTGAGCTCGCCGGTCTGGGTCCTGCCCCCTACGCGGCAACCGTACTGGCAGAATTTGGGGCCAATGTAATACGGGTAGACCGGCCTGGCGGTATTGGGCTCAAAGTCTCTGCACATGATGCGCTCAACAGGTCGCGACAAAACGTTATATTGAACCTTCAACACGAACAAGCAGCAGCCATTTATTTGGAGTTGGTCCAAGGTTGCGACGTCGTCATTGATCCGTACCGACCCGGGGTCGCTGACCGGTTAGGTATCGGCCCGCAGGCCTGCCACGAAGTGAATCCTGGTCTTGTATACGCTCAGATGACGGGGTGGGGCCAAACGGGGCCACTGGCGCAACGGGCAGGTCATGACATTAATTATCTTGGGCTTACCGGTGCTTTAGGGGCCATCGGCAGTGCGGCAAAACCGCGCCAGCCGTTGAATATTGGAGCTGATTTTGGTGGAGGCGCCATGTTTCTCATTACCGGTATTCTGGCCGGGTTGCTTGCCCGCTCAACCAGCGGTGAAGGACAAGTCATTGATGTTGCCATGGTTGATGGGGCTTCATCGTTGACTACGATGATTTATGGGTTGCATGCCGACGGGGCCTGGCAAGATGAGCGCGAGGCCAATCTCTTGGACGGCGGTGCGCCATTTTATGACACTTATGAGTGCAAGGACGGCAAGTTTGTATCGGTGGGCGCCTTGGAACCCGAATTCTTTTCGGTTCTACTTGACCAGCTGGGCTTAGATTTTGACCAGTATGATCGACAATGCTGGCCTGCGATGCGTGCAGCTTTCACCCAGGCGTTTGCTGCAAAGAGCCGGGATGATTGGGCGAAGATTTTCGAAGACCAAGATGCCTGTGTATACCCAGTACTGAGTCTGGCAGAGGCACCGCATCACCGTCATATGGCAGCACGTGGCGTCTTTGAACCATACCTGAACGGTCATCAACCACGCAGTGCACCGGTATTTTCACGCACCACTCTGCAACCAATCGGGCATGAGGCCGAACCCGGCGAGCATACCACCGAGATTCTGCAGTCTTTTGGGCTAAGTGATGAGCGCATTGATCAGCTACTAGCCGATGGCGTGGTTGAACAGCACTAGGGATCTTCGAACCGGTAATCCAGCAGGCGCTTGGTCTTAATGCGTTGGGCTTTGCGGTTGCGGTTGTGATTGATGAGCCCCAGCACAAACAGCACCGTGGCAATAACCATGGCTGCAACAGCAATGCTGGTGCCCCAAATCGCGCTACTGCCCCACTGAGCAGTGGTGGTGTGACTTAATATGCTGGGATGCTGACAGGAAACGGTATGGGCATCCTGATCGGTCTCGAAGATAGTAAAGACCACATATGTGGTCTCGGGTGGCATATCGGTGCTTTGTTCAGACTCTGCTTCTGATACTGGCTGTACCGATGTTTCTGTGGATACTTCTTTTTCGTGAGCATCACGAATCGTACAAGCCTGATCCTGTAGGTTCTTGGTGGGTTGTTCTGCAGTATCAAAAAACGAAGACACCACGTGTTGTCCACCTGCCAGATCCAGGTGTTCGGCATTTGGGCTTAGTTCCGTACCGGTGGCGATAAGGTCGGCGTGGCTTGTTGAAACTTCAGTAAAAGAATTCAAAATGCCCGACACTGTAATGATGATGCCGGTAACCAGGCCGATTACAGCCACCACAATACTGGATAGCAGAAAACCAACCACATGACGACGCTGCTTATGCCGTCGTGTTGGCTTGTCTTTGGGTGTCACGCGTTTGGTGGCTGTGGCCCATACGGTTGTTGACCTTGATCATATCCCGGGTATGCGCCACCACCATATAGCGGTCCCGAGGGTGGAACCTGCTGCTTATTTTTGGAGCGGACAACCGCGCCGATGATAGTCAACACAAGCCCTGCCACAAAAAGCCCGAAGCCAATGAGGATTGACCCTAGCACGCCAGCCACTCCTCCAAGTGGGGCCATGCCACCCACGATAACTGGGTAGTCTGAGCATTCAATGGTATACGTTCCATCAGGCTCAGACCGAAAGGATTGGACTGCTTCGTATGAAAAGTTATCCGTCTCTACGGATGACGAAGTCGAGTCATTGACGATGTCCTGGCCACTTTCGTCGAGCACTTGACAGTTCGTCGAATCGGCGTCTTCAGTCTGGTAGATAAACCATTGGTTGTCACCCAGCCCATCTACGCTTGCATCGGACTGCACTTCAAACGTATCTTCCTCGAAGCTTGCGAACTGATTGGCAGTTGAAAACCCGAATAAGATAAGCCCAAGAATACCCCCAACAACACCGACTCCCATCAGGACAATGCCCCAAATAAGCCTTCGGGTACCGCGACGACGCCCTTGGCTGCGTGGCATTTGATCGCCGGGTCCTGTGTGCTCCGGATTGTAGCCTGGCGACGACGGGCCGGTTGGTGGTTGTTGGTAAGACATAATCCCCTCGATGGTATGAGTGATGTGGCACAGCGGTGGCTTTGCCGTTAAGACTTTTATTCTAGTGTGCACTAGTTTGCCAGATCATTACCTAATCTAGAAGCGCTCAATGGTTTAAGCACAGGCTTCTAAAGCAGTTTCCAATTTTGGAGGTCGCTGGCGCTGCATTCGCATGTCACCAAACTTGACAAAAGCGATCCCTGCTATCGCAGAGATCCCTTCAGTCAGTTACCATGTGGTGAGCTCTTCACCCAATAACCACCATGCGACAAGCGCCCAGAAAAGTATTTGGACCCCTGACCTGTGGTTCCGCACTGGTGCGTGCAGCCCATTGCCGTCACGGCGTGCTAGCCAGTTGATGTTCGAGCATGTGGTATCCAAATCCAACCTTCAATACGTGCCGTGGGCCGTTGGTGAGGTGCTGGTCCATAGCACTGCCCGGCGGCAATCTGGTGAGTAATTAGGCCGGCAAGGACTGCATCTAATGCATTATCGTCACCAATGACGCAAGATTCGAAACCATTCCAGTCCAGGGTCGGAAAAACTTGCTGCAGCCCAGCAACTATGGTTTGGCGGGCGTAGACGTGTTGTGGGCCTTTATATTTCCGGTGCGGCAGTCCCCAACAATATAGCGCGGCTGCCGAATACACTTCTGCCACCGATCCACTACCATCTCGAGCCATATCGACGCCTAGCTCGCGCAGTCTTGCTTCAATGGCCGCCCACCGAAATGCCGGGTAGGCAATGAGGTTTGTGGACACGCTCAAAGGAGTCAGGCCAGTGCGTTGATGCACATCAAGATCAGTTGCGCGCATAGCAAGCTGACGACGCCAAGCGTGGTCCGTGATGTCTGGGGCCTGCAAGGTCGCGTTGGCATGGTCTTGCAGCATTTGGATAAAGCTAGCAGGCCATCCGAAGGGGACGTCTACACCGGTGATGTCTGCGTCTTGAACTGCCTGGATTAACTGGTCATCACGGAGTCCTATTTCCACGGCTTCTACCCGAAGAATATCATCATCGTCCCGAAGGCGAGCCAGACCAGTATTTTTAGGTTGAGCGGCTACGTCAATTCCATAAAACTGCATTATTTCAGGCTAGCGGTGCATCTTGAATGACCAGATTGTGGCCCAGGGGTGCCTTACCCCGCTGCAGCATCGAGCCCGGGGCCAAAATGATCTGCTTTAGCCAACTTCCAATCTCTAGCCCATTCTTCGGGTGGGTCTGCTAACAACTGCCCTGGTGCTAACCAAGTATAGAGTTCAGAATAGGAAGCACTCCTACCTTCGCTAAGGTTGCGCCGAAGCATGTCCGTATGCAGCTTGCTGGGATCATCTACCCCCAGTGATGCGATTATTCGCATCGCTTCTTGGACTGTGTTGCGTTGGTAGTTACGAACGTATTCAGTTTTCGTTGGTACATGTAAGGCTTGTTGTCGATAATTGCTTTGTGTCGCTACACCGACCGGACAAGTATTCTCTGCGCATTCCATAGCTTGGACGCATCCGAGTGCAAACATCATGGCTCTGGCGGAGTTGACGTAATCAGCGCCCTGAATCATGCGGGTCACAATATCGCCGCCTTCGGCGATCTTCCCGGCTGCAGCGACCCGAATTTTATCGCGTAATCCAGTGCCGACCAGGGCATTATGTACCGTCATTAGCCCTTGGGTAAGTGGCATACCCACGTGATCTTGATACTCTGCCGGGGACGCCCCGGTGCCTCCTTCTGAGCCATCGACAATAATAAAATCCGGAGCTGTACCGACCTGGCGGATGGCTTTGCAAATTGCCAAAATGTCACGGCGGGACGATACACACAGCTTAAAGCCGGTCGGTTTGCCGCCAGACAACTCCCTCATATAGGCGATAAATTCAATGAGCTCAATAGGTGTTGAAAATACCCTATGGTAAGCAGGGCTAACACACTTTTGGTTCTGCGGAACCTCCCGTATACGCGCAATTTCGGGGGTGACTTTGCCCTTGGGCAGTACACCTCCGAGGCCAGGTTTGGCACCTTGGCTAAGCTTCAGCGACACCGCTTTGACAGTCTTGCCAGTGGCTTTTGATCTGAACTCGTGTGGATCAAAGTTACCGTCTTTAGTTCGAGCCCCGAAATAGCCAGTGCCCAGTTCCCAGATCAGATCTCCGCCACCCAAGTGGTAAGGCGAAATCCCTCCTTCGCCCGTATCATGAGCAAATCCACCCTCAGCAGCACCAGCGTTCAATGCCTTAATTGCATTGGCCGATAAGGACCCAAAACTCATCGAAGATACATTAAGTAACGACATG
>DXHA01000058.1 GCA_019113675.1 Candidatus Yaniella excrementigallinarum | reverse complement strand
CTGCTCGCGCACAGTCCTTAGGACGGCGCCTTGGCGGGTTGCTTGCAGCCCAAACATAAAATGAACCGGTAACCAGAGGTTACCGGTTCACCTTATGTCGCTGAGGGATCTTTAGGCTTCTACTTCTTCTCCGCGACGAATACGCAACTTCTTAAGCTGACCTTCCAACGTTTCCTCCAGCTCTTCGACGCTGCGACGTTCTAAAAGCATATCCCAGTGACTACGCTGCGCCTTGACTTCCTCCAGATCAGGGGCTTCGCCGTCAACACGGAGCGCCTCTTTACCAGATTTGGTGGTCCAACGATCTGGGACATCAGCTTCAGCTGCAAACGTTACGACAATAGATTCGCCATCCTCGGAACGATACTCAACTTGCTGGCGTGGTGCTGGCTCAACTCCAGCCTCCGTTTCCATGGACTGGGCGCCAAGACGCATACCACGTAGTGAACGATCAGACATTCAGAAATTCCTCCAACCAAAATTCTGCAGACTTCATAGTTTATCGAATAATGTCCTGCAAAGTACAACGCACCGTGGCCTAGTTTTGTTCCTCATCTTCTCCACGAGTTGGGCGATCTTGGAACAAGTCTTCTTCAATTTCCGGCTCTGCTAAAGCGTCTTCTAGTGAAGTATCATCCAGCTTCGGGGCTTTCGGCGCCTGATCAGCGATCTCTGCTGCTGTTGTTGGGCGCTTATTACGGCGCCGCTTTGGTGTAGGCGGGGGAGTAGGAGTCTCAGGAGCAGTCCCAGTGTCACCAGAATCTGTGGGTGCTTGTTGTGGCCCATATGTGCCACTAAACCGGTGCAGAGCGTCGGTGACTTCGGATGGAATAATCCACATCTTAGACGATTCAGAATCAGCGATTTGGGGGAGTACCTGCAAGTACTGATAGGCCAGCAGATCTGCATTTGGCTGGCCTTCATGGATAGCCTCAAACACGGTCACAATAGCTTGCGCTTCAGCATTTGCTCGGAGAATCGCAGCCTGTGCGTCGCCTTCAGCTTCAAGGATCGCAGATTGACGTAGACCTTCAGCCGTCAAAATTTCAGATTGTTTCTGACCTTCAGCGGTCAAAATTGCCGCACGTCGATCGCGTTCGGCGCGCATCTGTTTTTCCATCGAATCTTGAATAGTACGTGGTGGGTCAATAGCTTTGAGCTCAACGCGTGACACACGCAAGCCCCACTTAGAGGTAGCTTCGTCAAGCACACCACGCAACTGTGTATTAATTGCGTCGCGGGATGTCAAAGCTTCTTCCAGGTTCATAAAACCGACGACGTTACGCAGAGTAGTGGTCGTTAGATTTTCAACGGCAGCAATGTAATTGGCAATGCCGTACGTAGCTGCCGTTGGGTCAGTGATCTGAAAATATACGACGGTATCGATTGATACCACCAGGTTATCTTCAGTAATGACAGGCTGTGGCGGGAACGACACGACTTGTTCGCGCATGTCAATCAACGGCAGCATTTCATCAACAAAGGGGACCATCATGGTCAACCCAGCCATCTGCGTTCGTTGATATTTTCCAAGTCGCTGAATAATACCGCAGTGCCCCTGAGGAACAATACGAAAGGACTTCGCCAATATAGTGACCACAAATATGGCCAGCACAATGAAGAGAATAATAAGAAAAATTTCCACGGATTTTCCTGACTGTATATCGCCTTGTTATGACAGACATTACATATTTAATTTGAGTCTAAACACCTCATGACTGCTCAAGTCTGCGCGGACTCACCGGCATTAGCCACCCATACGATGGCTCCTTCGATTTGCTGAATTACTACTGGCGTTTCCGGCGGAATTGTAACTGGGCCATATGTTCGAGCAGACCAAACCTCATTCCCAATTCGCACCCTTCCTTCGCTTGAAGAGACCTCTTCGGTGACCTCACCGATCCGACCTACATACCGATTCACGCTCCAAGGGGAGGGGCCGGTATTATTCTCTCGTCGTTTAGTATCAAAAATCCGCAGCCAGACCAGTGAAGCAATCGAGATTACTGTAACGATAATTAACTGCACATACAGCGGTGCCCCCAAGACATCGGCAATGATAGCAGTAAGTGCGCCTGCGGCGATCAGGAGAAAGGTCATTTCTCCGGTTACTACCTGTACACTAATAAGCAACAGCATTATAATCAGCCAAAAAGCCCAAAAGTTCTCTACGAACCACTCAAACATCATGGTCTCCTAAGTGTATGTGCATATATTCAGGATACGTGCTTATAGCGTGGATTGGCTCACAGTGTCCGAACTTTTTTGCTTGCTGTGTTTTCTGAAAATCAGCACGTAGAATAGTCTTATGGCCACAATTTATACAGCAGAGACGAACCCCACGAAAAAAGAGTTCGTGACATCGTGGTTGGATACTCAATTTTGGGGTGGGTCTGGCGAACCTGAACTAATCGGGACATACCGCTTTGACGATTCTGGTGGTGAGGTAGGTTTTGAAGGTTTCATCCTCAAACGCGAAGACTCGATCCTACATTTACCGGTGACCTACAGAGCGGCTCCATTAGAAGGCGCGGAGGACTACCTCATTACGAAGATGGAACACTCGGTCCTAAGCGATCGCTGGGTTTATGATGCCATGGCAGACCCTGTTGCCATCCATATGCTCAACCAGGCGCTTGCCGGAGAAATTCAACAGGCTGAATTACATTTCTACGACGAAGATGGTCAGTACCTTGGTTCCGAAGACTCTGATATCAGTATTTACATCAGAGGCGAATTGCCAGAAGATTGGGGCACCGTCTCAGTGCATCATGTGCTCGACCATATGGACTTAGACGGTGGAGATTACCGGCGCCTCGTTGGCCGGTGGGAAGACGCCTCAGCAACACTTTTCGAATTGACTCCAACTCAGCAAGCCCCAACAGAATCTCAACCAGTCATCACTGAGTAACTGCCCGCAAATCAAGTAGATATAAAACGCCGATAATCTACATTATGTAAAGTTGACTACTATTTGCCGGGCGGAACACTTATCACAGCCCCTTTAATGCCACTAGGTGCCAGTAACAGTGGCCTGTCATTTTTCTTGTATATAATCCTGGATTTGAGTCGCCAGCCAGTACGCGCTTCTACGAGACTCATACCAGTAGCCCGCCTGCAGTCGAGCCGAAACAGCTTGTTGGGATACCTCAAGCTGACGGGCAGCTTGTGCTTGTGAGCTACCCGCGTTGATCAAGAGTCCGGCTTCTTGGCCCTCAATAGAACGACGTCGTTCTATTGCACACAGTAGCTGCAGCCCAGCTTCGATGTGCCCCAAAGCACGTTCAGCATTGACATCAACAAGGTTTCCTTCTCGCACAGCACCTACCCGGACCCCACCAGGAGCACGTGAAGCACTTTTGGCATTAGCTTGGGCTTGTCGCAAGATGCGGTCTTCAGTGAAGCTTTCAGATTGATCAATGAATACCGGCACTTGTGATTCTGGAACAATGGTTAAGTCCACAGCCCACGCACCGGAACGCGCAGCCGATAAAATAAACCCCACCGTTTCGTCCGTTGACGCTAAAAATCCTTGAACTTGACGGGTACCGCATTCGTGGAAGCTAGCTACCTCTCCCCCAAGCGCATTCGGATGTTGGTTTAGTGAGGTCACTAGTTGGTCTATAGTTTTCTGAGCCTTGTTAGCGGCAATTGCTTCGGTAAGCATCAAAGTCATACACAGCATTCAACAAGCCTAGTCGTTTGTTGAATCCACTTTTCGGAGTCAAAGTGAGGTGTAAGTTACACTGTGGCCGATGATGTCTTGAACTGCCTTAGACTAACGGTATGTCCACAGAACCGAAGCGCCCTTCCCTGCCCGCTACCCCATCAGCAGTATTTTTTATGCTCGCAATCGACGCGATTTTAATTGTCATCTTCGCGATTATTGGGATATCGTCTCATGAGGGCGATCTTGGTCCTGCCAACATCGCGCGAGTGGCGGTACCCTTCCTGCTCCCCTACCTTGTGCTTGCCGCGACTATAAAGCCAACAAGGTTAATTCATAATATTTTTCCCGCAGGCGTGGCGCTATGGGTGCTGACGTTAATTCTAGGTCCAATCTTACGTATTGTGTTGTTCCAGGACACCTCAGCTCCAGCTTTTATCCTCGTTACAGCAGCAGTTTTAGGTATTTTCCTCCTAGGTCGCCGAAGCATCTCTACGTTAGTAACTCGGGCAAGAAAAACCCCCTAAACTGGACCTAGCAAACCATCAAGGAGGACCATGGTTACCGCATTCGTTATGATCAAAACAGATACAAACCGTATCCCAGAAATCGCCACCGAGTTAGCCGATAAAGAAGGTATAACCCAGGTGTATTCGGTTACAGGTACATGGGATTTGATTGCCATGGTGCGCGTTCGCGAGTTTGATCAACTCGAGGAGGTCATTTCAGACCGTCTTTCAAAAGTTACAGGCATCCAGGCGACCGAGACACTACTAGCGTTCCGCGCTTATTCTCAGCACGATCTTGACGAAGGTTTTGCCTTAGGCTTCGACTAAGACAGTTCATGTCACACAGAACGTTCCCGCCCGGCCACAATGTCCACGCCTACCTTTGTGACAGCGCGATTACGAACTCTGGGGGCGGGATACGCTAACCCAGTTATCCAGCACCTGCTGCGCAGCACCAGAATCAATTGATTCTTCGGCGCGTCTCATGTTGGCTTGCATACGATCAAATAGATGACCAGAAGCATCTTTGTCGTAAGCGGTTAGCCCCGCTGCGGCGTTTAGCAAAACAGCATCACGAACCGGCCCGGTCTTACCGGCCAACATATCCCGGACAATGCTGGCGTTATACACTCCGTCCCTACCCGCAAGTGCTTCCACTTCAACTAGGTCGATACCAAAATCTGAGGGGTGTAACGTGTATTCTTCTACTCTGCCGTCACGGACCTCAAATAGCTTTGAGGGTCCTGAGGTAGTGATTTTGTCCCGGCCGTCAGAGCCGCGAAATACTAGACCCCGCACTCCCCTGTCAGCCAAGACACCTGCAAGTAGGGGTGCCATCGTTTCAGACGCACAACCAAGCGCCTGGGCCTTGGCCCGCGAAGGGTTTGATAGTGGCCCCAAATAGTTAAAAGCAGTCGGAACGCCTAGTTGCTTTCGGGCAGGCGCGACAAATCGCATCGACGGATGATATTCTTGCGCGAACAAAAACGTAATGCCGGCTTCTTCTAGCGACCGCTTGGCTCGGGACTGCGTTAAGTTCAGATCCACACCGAGCGCTTCTATTACATCTGCAGCACCTGCTGTTGATGATGAGCCTCGATTCCCATGTTTAACGATTTTGGCTCCCGCCCCCACAGCTACCAGAGACGACATCGTCGACAGGTTCACCGTGCCTAACCGATCGCCACCGGTGCCAACAATGTCCAAGACATCCGAAGGCAAATCCACCGAGACAGCCTCTTCAAGCATGGCCTCAGCCAGGCCCAACAGCTCATCGACGGTCTCCCCCTTGGTAGATAAGGCCATGAGAAAACCAGCAATCTGGGCATCCGTGGCAATACCAGACATCATTTCCTGCATAGCCCAGGCAGCTTGCTCTTGCGTCAGATTTTGACGATGCGATACTGCTGACAATACTGTGGGCCAATTCATATATGTTGCTTCCCTCGGGGTACTGGGTTCCTCAATGCCAAGGTCTCATCCTATTACTCATCACCAATGGGCAGTGGATCTTGACACTATAAGGCGAGTACATGCGCCCATAAGGGGCCAAGACGCTGGGCTTTCTGCTTAACAATTCAGTCGGGTTATTTGTCTCAAAGTCCACATTAAATTTGTGACGCTGAGGCCGAAATCAGCGTATTTTCCGGCAATTATGCGGATCCATGAAGACACTAGCGAAATTGGGCCCTTGAAAATGACACGCAGTACGCAAGTCGCATTGTGAAACTTGGTCAATTTCAGGCCATAATGAAAGGGTGACAACATCAACTCAAACTCTCTCGCATAACCCCACCGGCTTCCCAAGTCGGCCTAACCTAGCTGCCGTTGGCACCATGGTTTGGTTGTCTTCCGAAGTAATGTTTTTCGGTGGCCTGTTCGCCATGTATTTCACGCTACGTTCAACCTCCCCCAGTCTGTGGGAAGAGAACACAGCGCTACTTCAGCCGGTATTAGCAACCGTAAACACCGTCATTCTCGTGATCAGCTCTTTCACTGCGCAGTGGGGCGTTAAAGCCGCTGTTCAGCTGCGTCCACGACGCACAAGCAACAAGATAAAAGACTGGGGTGTCGTGGAATGGTTCATCGTTTCCTTCATCCTGGGCGCAATTTTCTTGTCTGTACAGTCGTACGAATATGCAGACATGGTTACTCACGGAATCTCCGTGTCGTCTAGCGCCTATGGCTCTGCCTTCTATATCACCACTGGCTTCCACGCACTTCACGTGCTGGGTGGCTTAATTGCCATGCTGTTCGTGATTGGACGTGCCTATCTAGCTAAGCGATTTGGAAATCACGAATCCACGATTGCCATTGTCGTGTCGTACTATTGGCACTTCGTAGATGTCGTGTGGGTCGCTCTGTGGTTCATTATCTACGTCATGCAGTGACTCGTTCGGTCCGCCGGCTCGACATCAATCGCACCCGAGGTATACCGGAACGGACTTGTCACACCTCATCCGGTTATAAAGAATGTAAGGAATCCATAAAGTGAAGGCACTCTCACAGAATCGCCGCCACCCCATGGTCGGAGTGGCATTGCTGTTGTTGGGTCTGTTGCTAACTGGAGGTTTATACTCACTAGCCTCCAACATCAACTCCGCATCGGCGTACTCAGAATCTGACTACACCAGCGCCGACAATATTGCAGATGGCGAAGCGCTCTTCAACGCCAACTGCGCGTCCTGTCACGGAGTCGGCGCAACCGGTGGGCCCGCCGGACCATCGCTGATTGGTGTCGGTGCCGCCTCAGTCGATTTCCAAGTTGGCACTGGCCGTATGCCATTACAGATGAATGGCCCTCAGGCCCAAGAGAAACAGGCACAGTTCAACGAAGAACAGACCATGCAGCTGGCTTCGTACGTTCACTCGTTAGGTACCGGTCCGACTGTTCCAGAAGACGAATACTTGGATACAGATCACGCAGACGTGGACCTAGCCCGCGGTGGTGACTTGTTTCGCGTAAACTGCGCCATGTGTCACTCAGCTTCTGCCGGTGGAGGGGCCCTGACACGGGGTAAGTACGCTCCTTCACTTCACGGCGTTGACGAAGACCATATCTACGAAGCCATGATCACCGGCCCACAAAATATGCCGGTCTTCTCTGACTCGAACCTGGCTCCTGAAGACAAGCGAGATGTCATTGCATACTTGAAAGAATTTGAGAGCCAAGGCTACCCAGGTGGTGCCTCTCTCGGTTCCATTGGGCCTGTTGCTGAAGGGCTTTTTGTATGGACCGGCGGCTTAGCGCTACTCATCGGATTTATGGTTTGGTTGACCACCCGATCCTCTTAAAGAATTATCGATCTATCGTCGATTAGAAACATCACAAACATCACTCGAGTAAAGGAATCAGATCTATGGGCGAGCAACGCCACGGAGATCCCGGTAAGCCGGGCGCCGTAGAGCGCGTTGGTGACGATTCAGGAAATTTCGCTATCGAAAACCCGGGATTGCCACCTCACCGGCCGCGTATTACGGATGAGGATCCACGTGCAGCTAAGCGTGCAGAACGTCAGGTTTCTTTCCTGTTCATCCTGTCCATCATCGGTACCCTCATTTTCTTTGTTGGATACTTCGGAGTTGGCCAGCTGCCGCTAGACGAAACCAACATGAACATCATCCGTCTGCAGAACACAATGCTGGGCCTTGGTACAGCCTTCGCCATGCTAGGTATCGGTGTCGGAATTGTTCACTGGGGTCGCACGCTAATGCCGGACCATGAATGGGTCGAAGAACGCGAGTCCGTCACTAACGAAGAAGACCGATCCGACGCTGCAGGCATCGTCAACGATGTCATTGATGAATCACAGATCAAGCGTCGTCCCTTGCTGCGAAATACCCTGATCGGTGCACTTGCTATCGCCCCCTTACCCGCGGTGGCAATGTTTCGGGACTTGGATAACACCGGAAACCAGTCTGACGATCCAGCCGAAAACTTCGGTGTAGAACGACTACGCCACACTATGTGGGATACGGGAACACGTTTGGTCCGTGATGTTAGCGGGACACCAATCAAAGCCTCGGATGTCACCATTGGTTCAGCAATGCACGTTGTCCCTGATGGACTATTAGACCTGGAGCACGACAAGCTCAATCAAAAAGCCAAAGCGGTCGTCTTACTGATGCGTCTGAACCCAGACGCCATGCAAGTTAGCGAAGGACGCGAAGACTGGAACGTGGATGGCATTGTCGCCTACTCCAAGATTTGCACTCACGTTGGTTGCCCAATTGCGCTTTACGAACAGCACACCCACCACTTGTTGTGCCCTTGCCACCAGTCCACCTTCGACCTGACCCAGGAATGCAAAGTCATCTTTGGGCCGGCTTCGCACGCGCTGCCACAGCTGCCAATTACTGTCGATGACGAAGGTTACTTGGTTGCACAAAGTGACTTCCATGAACCAGTTGGGCCCATTTACTGGGAACGCGATCCAAGACCAGCTGAGGAGCGTGGTGCATAATGTCCGTTGTGCAGGATTATCAAGCTTCTACCCGCACAGGTAAGATTGCGAACTTTGTTGACACCCGAATGGGTGCCTCCGGCATCGTTAAAGAATTCGGACGAAAAGTTTTTCCCGACCACTGGACATTCTTGTTTGGTGAAGTAGCACTGTACTCGTTCATCGTTTTGGTGTTGTCGGGAACCTTCTTGACGTTCTTCTTCGACCCATCTATGTCCGATGTGGTCTACGACGGCGCCTATAAACCGCTCTACGGTGTAGAAATGTCGTCGGCATATGCCTCCACTCTCGATATCTCCTTTGAGGTTCGCGGTGGCCTGTTTATGCGCCAGGTACACCACTGGGGAGCTTTGATCTTCGTTGCTGCCGTATCGGTACATATGCTGCGGGTTTTCTTTACCGGCGCCTTCCGTCGCCCGCGTGAACTGAACTGGATCGTTGGCTCAGTACTGTTGATTCTGGCTCTTGCTGCAGGTTTCACCGGTTATTCATTGCCTGACGATGTTCTCTCCGGTAACGGCCTTCGAATTATCGATGGTGTTATGAAAGCTATCCCATTAGTGGGAACCCACCTGTCGATGTTCCTCTTTGGCGGCGAATTCCCGGGTGAGCACGTTATCCCTCGCCTGTACTCGCTTCACATCATGGTTATCCCAGCGCTTATTATCCTGATGGTAGCCATCCATCTGTTCATGGTCGTCGTGCATAAGCACACTCAATACCCTGGACCAGGTCGCAAGAACTCCAACGTAGTCGGTTACCCAGTTGGTCCCGTATATGCTGCCAAAGCTGGTGGATTCTTCTTCATCGTATTCGGGATCATCGCGTTGATTGCTGGCTTCCTGCAGATCAACGCTGTCTGGAACTATGGACCATATGACCCATCACCGGTGTCAGCAGGTACCCAACCTGACTGGTACATTGGCTGGGTAGATGGCGTCCTGCGTCTAATGCCAGGTATGCTTGGAGACTTCTCATTCCTCTGGCATCTCCCACTCCCATGGGGTTGGAATGCCTTACCAATGGGTGTTCTCATTCCGATGTTGCCAGCTGGCGCACTCATTCTCGGGATGGTCCTGTGGCCATGGATTGAACGTGGCGTATCAGGTGACAACCGTGAGCATCATATCCTGGATCGTCCACGCAACGCGCCAGGACGTACAGCAGCAGGTGTTGCCGGAGTAATCTTCTACAGCGTCATGTGGCTTGCAGCTTCCTCCGACTTGATTGCTGTGTACTTCAAGATGTCGCTGAATGACGTGGCCTACGTACTACGTGTCCTAATCATCTTGGGCCCTATCCTCGGGTTCATCATCACTAAACGAATCTGTCTCGCCCTGCAACGGAAAGATCGAGAAATCGCCCTGCATGGTCGCGAAACCGGTGTAATTGAGTTCAGCCCTGAAGGTGCAATCCTTGAGCGCCATGAATTGGTTGACCAATACCGTCTGTATGAACTCGTGGCTTTTGAATCCCGTCAGCCAGTTCCAGCTCAACCCAATAAGAAGGGCAAGGTTGGCACATGGGAGAAATTCCGGGCGTTCTGGTCACGTCGTTTCTACGAAGACCGTGTTGAACCAATTTCCTCGCAAGAGTTAATCGAAGCACATTCCGAGCACGATCAGCAGCGTCGTAAATTGCAGGGTTCTGTTGCCACTGCGGTACGGGAGCTTGAGGGAAAGCGTGATGATTCCTAAACCTTAGGAACGACGATAGAAACTGTCCGGTTGGATTTATTCCAACCGGACAGTTTTTTATTACTAACGATGCCTTTTACCGTGAATCGACGCACAGCATTCAGGTCCCCTTCTAAGCCAATATACACCCCGTATTCTGCCAGCGATGTGCTAGGAACAGCCGCAGGGTTTAAGGCCCTGGGGCGCAATCATAATTACCATATAGCGGTACTAGAATAGGTTTTTATAGATTTATCGTACTCGTTGCTTAAGCGTCTAATATCGCGAGATAATTACCTGTGCTCCGGATACTTTGGAATTATTGTCCCGATAGCCGCTTCCTTTTTAAATCATTGATATTGATACGGTTGCGAAAATGCTATAACTCCAGGATGGCCAGCTCTGCGTTTTCAAGTCGTCGAAATAGAACTGGCTAACAGGCACCCAGCATCTTAAAGGTTCCGGTATTGGCCCATTTCTGGGTCAAAACTGCCACATCAACAGATACGGTCCGATTCGCATGTGTCTGGCTTTAGAGTAGCGACGACTTAATTCGATCATTTAAACGCGCTCAAGATATTAACCCTCAAACAGCACCAGTCCCCTAACCGACCTGTCGTGCACGACGAGTCAGTTTTCGTTACCCGAGCGAGGCTAAGATACCAAGTACGACAAGCGTGACTACTACGACAAAAGGTAAAACATACTGTTTGATCGATAAATTACTGGATCTGGCACTGCTATGAGGTCTAATAGCTCCTGTATCAGTAAAGTGCTGCGACGAACTTCGGGATCTATTTGTTTTGTTAGCTGTCCTATGCTGCGGACTTGATTGACGCTGAAAGTTCCCTACCGCAGAATCATTAAACTGGGTATTTGGTTGATGCTGCATGCCACTCTGAGACCACTGTGTGTAGTGATCACCTTGCGCTCCCCTGGAATAGTAATTCCACGCTGTTTCGTAAGAACCGTCTGAAACAGTATTCCGGGATTCAGGTAGTGACGTAGTGTTTTCGGTACTGTAATTTGAATGGGGCTGTTCTTTAGTCCCCTTTTGCTTCTTATATGCAACTGGGTTGCCGGTCTGCTTTGAGGGCTTATGCCTTTTTGGCTCGGGCTGTTTTCGCTCTGCCGTCTGATAAGCTTCTAGGTCAATATTAATATTTCCAGCAGTCTTTTGAGCGTCGGGTTTTTGGCTGGCGCGTCTTGTCCACTGCATAGCAGGGCCGATCGGTCTTTGCGTTATTCGTCTCTTATTGAGTGCCATGGCGTTTAATACCTCCGGAACATCGGTATTCTCCATTCTTCAATGCGCCGCATAGCTTTTCAACTCGCGCAATGAGACAAACAAATCCAAGACTAATCAAGCACTGACCCTAAAACGATGTACATAGAATCCGTATTAAAGCGCTGCGTCTCCCGCTTTACTGCATAGTCCAGATTAGTGAATCATTGTATTTCGCCCCTTCACGATCGCGGCAATGCAGATCATTGGATATAACAGTGCTGAGAAGCGCGATATAGGAATACAGCCCACTTAGCAGACTAGTAACACAACAATACGGCCGAACACAGATAGTTAGTGGCGTGGTGTTGTTGTCGATAACACAATGACAGTGACATCCTGATGAACGGTTTAATCGTCAAAGTCAGCAATTGCCGTGTTTGATCAATCCGGATCCTGCAAAGGATGCAGATATGCGTTTCGCGGCTAGTTAAACAGCTGGTCCCCAGTCCAATGGACTGGGGACCAGCTGTTTTTAGAGGATTGGCGCTAATAAAGCGTCAGTGTTTGTGCTGACCTTTAGAGAATTCAAACACCCAACCGGTAACGAAGAAGATTCCAACGAAGATGCCGATGATGAAAATCCACCAATCGACTGCGACGCCTAAGGCGACGATAGCCGCTGAGAAACCGAGACCGAGTGGCCACCAGCTCCACGGGGCAAAACGACCGTAGGTCCCAGAGTACTCGGCGATCTCACCATCTTCTCGATCGCTGGCACCGGTTTTGTATTCTTTGTCTACGAGGCGTAAATAATACGCGATCAAGAACTGCATTGCTGCTAGGGCAAAGAAGGCGGGGATACCTACCCACTCAGTTCCACGTGTCCAAATCGTATATACAACCGCAATTATGAGGAAGAAGATCCCCAAAAGCGAGAACATTTTGGCATTGATCTTCACGTCATGCACCTACCTTCGTATTCAACTTCTGGCGCCGCTCTAAGGGGATCAACTCTGGGTGATGAAGGTCCAGAGCTGGACGCTCAGAACGGATCCGTGGTAGCGCATGGAAGTTGTGGCGGGGAGGTGGGCAGGATGTTGCCCATTCGAGGGAGCCACCAAAGCCCCATGGGTCATCCACAGTAACCTTCTTACCATAACGCGCTGTGTAATAGATGTTCCACAAGAATGGAATAATCGCAGCGCCCAGCAGCATAGACGAAACAGTTGAGAACTGGTTCATCGCCGTGAACCCATCTTCAACCATGTAATCGGCATAACGGCGTGGCATACCCATTACGCCTAACCAGTGCTGGACTAAGAATGTGCCATGGAAACCTAGGAAAAGCATCCAGAACTGGATCTTGCCCCAAGTCTCGTTGAGCATCTTTCCGGTGAACTTTGGCCACCAAAAGTAGAAGCCAGCAAACATCGCAAACACCACAGTACCGAAAACGACGTAGTGGAAGTGCGCCACAACGAAGTACGTATCTGTGACGTGGAAGTCCAGTGGTGGAGCAGCCAGGATAATACCGGTCAGACCGCCAAACAGGAAGGTGACCATGAAGCCAAGGCTCCACAGCATTGGTGTTTCGAAGGTGATCGACCCCCGCCACATAGTACCGATCCAGTTGACAAACTTCACGCCCGTCGGAACTGCGATGAGCATGGTCATCAAGGAGAAGAATGGTAGCAATACCGAACCTGTTGCATACATATGGTGTGCCCAAACTGTCATAGACAGTGCAGCAATTGTAGCGGTAGCAAACACCAAGGATTTGTAACCAAAGATCGGTTTGCGCGAGAACACCGGGATTATTTCGGAAACGATGCCGAAGAATGGCAAAGCAATAATGTAAACCTCAGGGTGACCAAAGAACCAGAAGAGGTGCTGCCACAAGATGGCGCCGCCGTTTTCTGGATCAAAGATATGGCCACCAAACCGGCGGTCTAGCCCAAGGCCAAATAGTGCTGAGGCAAGAGGTGGGAACGCCATCAGAATGAGGATACCGGTGATCAATGTATTCCAGGTGAAAATGGGCATACGCCACATAGTCATGCCAGGAGCACGCATCGAGATGACGGTGGTGATGAGGTTGACGCCACCAAGAATTGTACCGAAACCTTGAAGCCCTAGACCGAAGACCCACAGATCTCCGCCGATACCGGGCGAATATGTTTCGTTAGATAGTGGAGCGTATCCGAACCAACCAAAGGCGGCTGCACCCTGTGGGGTGAGGAACCCTATCAGGGCCATCAGCGAGCCAAACAGGAAAAACCAGAATGCTAATGCGTTGAGTCGTGGGAATGCCACATCAGGTGCCCCTATTTGTAAGGGCATGATTACGTTTGCGAACCCAATAAACAAAGGTGTCGCGAACATCAACAACATCAGTGTGCCGTGCATTGTGAATAGCTGGTTGAACTGTTCCTTAGTCTGCAATACCTGCATACCCGGGGAGAACAGCTCGGCACGTATCAGCAACGCCATGACGCCGGCGAGGCCAAAAAACGTGAATGAAGATATCAGGTACATGTACCCGATTGTCTTATGGTCAGTCGAAGTCAACCAGTTGACGACGATACGACCCTTTGAGACCGGAACTACCTGCGGTCGAACCCTCGACTGGGTTTCATCTTGTGTGTATTCGTAAGTGGTCATGTACTTTTTACTCCTCGATCCGTTGTGGATCGCCCAAAGGTACCTCTTGGTCCTGCTGACCATCTGGGTTCTCGTTCGGGTTACGGTTTAGTTCAGCACCCGATAGTCCCTCTGGAAGCTGACGAATTTCATCCAGGAATTCGTCTTCTTCAACGATTTCTACGTTAAAGAGCATTTCCGAGTGGTACTCACCGCAAAGTTCCGCGCACTTTCCTTGGAAGTGTCCTGTCTCTTCCGGGGTGAGATACATACGGTTTGTCTGTCCTGGAACCATGTCCAACTTCTGCAAGAAGGCCGGTACCCAAAACGAGTGGATCACATCACGTGATTTCAGCTGGAATTCAACCGGCACATCAACTGGTAAGTAAAGGGTTGGAAGGGTCTCTTCCGTGCCTTCTTCACCAGTCAGTTGAGCTTGAGTGCCATAAAGGTGACGCTCTTCCGTTGTTCCATCCTCAGCAGTGTATTCGTAGTCGAAGTCCCAGGCCCATTGTTTGCCGTAAACAGTTACGGTCAACGGTGAATCTTCTACTGGGGTTCCGATGTCTCGTTCGACGCGGTCCGTGAAGCCCCAAAGTGTGAGTACCAAAATAATTGGAATCACCGTAAACATAGTTTCCAAGGGCATGTGGTATGCAACCTGCCGTGGATAACCTTTGTCCCCTTTGCGGCGACGGTATGCCACGATAACCCACAACATTAAAACCCAGGTCGTAACACCAATGATAAGTGCTGCGACCCAAGCTCCGACCCAAAAGTGGGTGAGCAGCTCGTTGTGGTTCGTAGTTTCATTTGAACCGGGATACCAGCCTCGTTTGGCATGTTCTGAACAGGCAGTTAGAACAACCAAAGCCATGGCGGCTACGACTCCCCCCTTAAGGAGTCTTTTGCCGCGCCTGCCGGCTCGATCTAGCAGTCTCACAGACGGCCCTTCCTCTTCTTTTTCCAGTGCGAGTGTTTTGCTAATAAGTTTACAGAACATTCCAATGAAGCTCTGAAAATGAGCACAGCAAAACATCTTTGGCTGAACAATAGCCTAGTGCTTTTTTATCGCGAAATGTGGACCATGACAGCAAAACGGCGAGTCAACGTCCTATGTGACGCGAACCCGCCGTTTCGTCAAAATTTTCTGTGTCCTGCGCTTAGTGGAAGGAGTCACCACAGGCGCACGAGCCCGCAGCCTGTGGGTTATCGATGGTGAATCCGACCTTGGTAATAGAGTCTTCGAAATCAATAGACGCACCCGCCAAATAAGGCACGGACATCTTGTCGATAATCACTTCAACACCGCCGTAATTTTTCACAGCGTCACCATCAAGAACGCGCTCATCAAAATACAGCTGGTAAATCAGTCCGGAACAACCACCGGGTTGCACTGCAATACGCAGGCGCAAATCTGGGCGCCCCTCCTGTTCCAGCAGATCGCGTACTTTTTCAGCCGCCACATCTGACAGCGAAACTTCGTGAGTAGGCAGCCCTTCAGCCGGCGCTGCCTGTGGTAACTGTTCGGCGATACTATCTGTCTGTGACATCGTCTTCTCCTCATCGCAACTTACACCAGCGGTTAATAAGTAAAACACACCGGGGGCTACTACCATTTCACCGGTTCAATGCCATTCTGGCAAGTACCAGTACTTGTGCTTCTATCGCATGGCGTAATACGGACAGGTCTAATGATTCATTTGGCGAATGTGCCTTCGTATCAGGATCTTCAACGCCGGTTAATAGAATATTGGTGTCAGGATAGCTTTCGGTTAGATCTGCAACGAAAGGAATCGAGCCGCCTAAACCGGTTTCCATGGCCTCAGATCCCCAAGCATCTGTCAAAGCTTGTTTCATTAGTTTCGCTGCACCACTGGAGGCATCCACTACGAATGGTTTGCCCTCTTCACCAGGATAAAAGTTAACTGTTGCACCTTGGGCATCTACTGCTTCAATATACTTGGCCATAGATTCCATAGCATCGTGCGGATCTACACCGGGGCCTAGCCGCATGGAAAATCGTGCCCGTGCAGTATGGACAATAGAATTGGAAGATTCAGCAATCGGAGTGGCATCAATACCGATAATATTGAGTGCAGGCTTATTCCATAAACGGTCAGCCAAACTCCCGGTACCGGCGAGCTCTAGGTCTTTAACCGCTCCGCTCTGGTTCCGGTAATCGACTTCGTCGTAGTTTACTTCAGACCAACGCGTCTGACCGATGCCTTCAAGTGCCACATCTCCGCTGGGGGTGTGTAGCTGTGCAAGGATTCGCGCCAGTACGGTGATGGCATCAAACATCGGACCGCCAAATATACCGGAGTGCACTGGGTGGTCTGCGACTGTAACTTCTATAATTCCATCGATCATGCCACGCAATGATGTTGTCAGTGCAGGTACTTGCACCGACCAGTTGGCTGAGTCGGCGACAATAATCGTATCAGCGGCTAATAGCTGCCGGTGCTTATCCAAAAACTGTTTGAAAAATGGAGAGCCAACTTCCTCTTCGCCTTCGATAAATATGGTGACGCCCAGGCCATGGTCGGTTCCCAAAAGATCGTCAAGAGCTTTCAGCGCAGCATGATGGACAATGATGCCTGCCTTATCGTCAGCGGTACCTCGTCCATAAAGTCGACCGTGCTTTTCAGTGACTACCCAGGGGTCGGTGTGCCATGCGTCTAAATCACCGACGGGCTGAACATCATGATGCGCATACAACATAACAGTGGGCTTATTGTCTTTGGCATGTTTGCGTCCGATGATCGCTGGGCCTGATGACGCACCCTCATCATTAGTTTCGGTAAGCTGATGCAGATCGTCTAAACCAGCCTGAGAAAATAGGTCCGCGACCGCGTCGGCAGAAGCCAGCAACTGTTGACGATCGTAGCCTTGGAAGGCTAAGGACTGATAGCTGACGAGTTCAGCCAAATTTTTGACGATATCTTGAAAGTGGTGATCTACCCACTGTTTTACGATCGTGACAAATTCGGCGGAATTGGGATCGAGGTTCCTGGCTTCTGAAAACGATGCATTCATATCCCTTAGAGTAGTCGGGATGACAGGCCTATATGAAGTCCTAGAATAGAGACAAACTATCAGCAACCGTGACCTAACAGAAGAGAGCTCATGACCGAAGAAGACCCAGGCAGCGGCAAACGCCAGACCGAGGGGAAAGGCCGCCCGACACCAAAGCGCCGCGACCAGGAAGCAGCGAATCGTCGTCCGCTTATTTCAGATAACCGCAAGGTTGCCAAACAGCAAAATAAGCAGGCCGTTGCGGAGGAACGAGCACGCATGCGGCGTGCACTGGATACTGGTGAAGAAAAATACTTACCAGCCCGTGATAAGGGTCCACAGCGACGCTACACGCGTGACTACGTCGATGCACGCTGGGGCATTGGCGAGTGGCTGATTATTGGCGTATTGCTTTTTCTGGCATTAAGCTTCGTGCCGACTCCTGCGATGCAATTGGCTTCAACCATTGGCATGCTCGTGTTCGTCTTCTTGGTTATCTTTGAAGGCTTCTGGGTCGGTTTTCAGGTCAAGAAACGCTTGGAAGCCAAGTTCGGTGTCATGGAACCCGGAACCCGCTGGTATGCGGCTATGCGAGGCACACAAATGCGCCGTATGCGGTTGCCCCGCCCTCAGGTAAAGCGGGGTCAATTTCCAAGCTGATGCTGTTCCAGGGCGGCGTTAATTCGACCCGCCCAAAAGGGCCCTTCATATAGGAATGCTGTGTAGCCTTGCACTAGCGTCGCACCGGCTTCAAGGCGTTGTTGCACGTCATCACCGGTCGTAACACCACCGACCGAGATAATACTGGCCTGCTGGAGATGTCGGTTCAGCAAGTGCAGCACTTCATAGGAACGCTGGGCCAGCGGGGCACCTGATACTCCCCCGGCGCCAAGAGCTTCTACTTCAGATGGCGCTGCGGTGAGGTTATCTCGTGAAATAGTTGTGTTAGTGGCAATAACCGCGTCAAGCCCAAGCTCTGTGACCATGTCAGCAACCGCGACAATGTCATCATCAATAAGATCCGGCGCGATTTTAACCGCAAGCGGTACGTGACGGCCTGTGACGGCATCGGCAGTTTTGGAAACAGCGTCTAAAAGTGGGGCTAAAGATTCGATGGCCTGTAACTGCCGAAGCCCAGGGGTATTTGGGCTGGAGACGTTGACCACAAGGTAGTCGGCGTGGCGGGCCAACAGTCGAGTCGAAATGAGATAATCATCCGTTGCATCCGATAGTTCTACGGTTTTGGTTTTACCTATATTGACCCCAAGGATGGGGCGAAGCCGTCCAAATCGGCGGGTCAAGGTTTTCCGTGTTTGCGCCAGCCGCGGAGCAATCTTTTCCGCTCCGTGGTTATTAAAACCCATACGGTTGACCAGAGCCTTATCTTGGGGGATCCGAAACAGCCGTGGTTTAGGGTTTCCTGGTTGTTCTTGTCCGGTGACGGTCCCAACTTCGATGTGCCCAAAACCCAGTTCAGCTAAGGCACTGGTGCCGATGCCGGCTTTATCGAATCCTGCAGCTAGGCCGAATGGGGAAGGAAAGCTCAGCCCCATAGCCTCGGTACGTAGGCTTTCGGCTGGACGAAAGGCTGCACGCAAGACCCGGGAAACTCCCGTCTTCTCGGCAGTTCTGATGGCGTCAAACCCAATTTTATGTGCCCGTTCGGCGTCCATATCGGCAAAGACGGCGTCGAATATCCGCGGATATAATAATGGCGACTGGCCGGCAAGGCGTGCAGCAATTAGGTTGGTCATAACTGGTAGTCAACCATACCTACTGATAGGTTTTATAACTGTGCAGACGTCTTGTCATATGCTTAGGGATATTGATGCATTACGGATTGCTTGAAAGCACCCCGCCGGGTAAATGGGTGCCTGACGTCTTTGCCGGCTTTTCCCGACGCACCCTGCCCTTAGGTGAAGACAACGAAGGGCCGATTACTGCCACATTGGTCCGCCACGACGAAGCCGTCGGGATACCACTGTTATATATTCATGGCTGGTCCGACTATTTTTACAACACCGAGTTGGCTAAAGCGGCTAAGGCACGCGGATACCAGTTGTATGCGCTTGAGCTACGCAAGTACGGGCGTTCCCTACGACCAAAGCAAACGCCCGGTTATATTGAGGATCTAGCAGAATACGATGCCGAAATTGATGCGGCCTTTCAGATCCTCGCCTCAGCGCACCCGAACACTTCACCATCAATCATTGCCCACTCTACCGGCGGTCTAACAGCCGCTTTATGGGCTGACCGGCATCCCGGGCAATTTGGTGGTCTGGTGCTTAATGCCCCGTGGCTGGAATTGCAGGGTAATACCTGGTTGCGTGGTTTCGCCAATACAATAGCCGATCCGATTTGGCGTTCTGCGCCCGAACGTAAACTCTTACTGCCCAAATTTGATTATTTCTACCAGTCGTTATCGAACAACGCCTATGGGGAATGGGTACTGCACCCACTGTGGCACCCACGATATTCCTTTGACATCCACGGCGGCTGGTTGGCCGCAGTGTTAGCTGGACATGCCCAAGTCCATGATGGGTTAGATATCGATACACCGGTACTGGTCATGACCTCAGCTGATTCGTATTTCGCAACAAAATATTCTGCTCGAATGCAGGTTACCGACACGGTCATAGATGTCCACGCCACCGCGCAACGTGCAATTCGGCTTGGTAACCAGGTGATGATACATAAAATTCCCAATGCCTTGCATGATGTATATGCATCGGCCAAAGCGGTCCGGGATCAAGCGTTTGACGCTACATTTGCCTGGTTGGACTACTTCAGGAGGTAATGGTGGCATCTATGGCTCCACCGTATCGACGGTCTCGAGAAGCATAGATTTCAACGGCATCCCAGAGGGTTTTGCGGTTGACATCTGGCCACAGCACATCCAAAAAAATCAGTTCAGCATAAGCAGATTGCCACAGCAGGAAATTCGATAACCGCTGTTCGCCAGAGGTACGCAGAAAAAGATCTACATCGGGTACATCTGGTTGGCTCAAAGATTGGCTCACCGTCTTATCGGTAATCGATTTTGGGCTAAGCGTACCGTCAGCTACCCGGCTGGCAATATTCTGCACGGCATCGGTGATTTCTGCTCTTCCTCCATAGTTAACACACATCACAAGGTTGGTACGGCTGTTATGCTTGGTCAGCTCTTCGGCCACTTGCAGTTCTTTAATAACAGATTTCCACAACCGAGGTTTTCGACCGTTCCAACGCACCTTCACGCCCCAAGAATTTAATGTATCGCGCTGCCTACGCAAGACATCACGAGAAAACCCCATCAAAAATGCAACTTCATCGGGTGACCGTTTCCAGTTTTCAGTCGAAAATGCGTAGACGGAGACATATTGAATACCCATCTCTACTGCTCCGGCCATAACATCTAGCAGGGCTTGTTCCCCGGCCCGATGCCCTTCGGTTCGTGGCAGGCCGCGTTGGTTGGCCCAGCGTCCATTGCCGTCCATCACAATGGCCACATGTTGTGGAATGAACTTTGAGTCGATGGTGGGCATCACGAAACCGTCTGGGTGTGGTGCCGGATCCTCATATGGCATAGTTGGCTCCTGTGGTAGTTAACCCTGGTCCATTACGGATAGTGACTGCAGATGCTGTTCTAGATGGTACTGCAAATACTCCGCGATAAATCCTGTTGCCTGCCGCATTTGGGCCGGCTGTGCTTGGTTAACCGCTGGCCAATCCCCCTCGTGCAAAGCAACAAGCAATGCAACGTCGTCGTCGGTAACGTATGGTGTCTGCGGCGGGGCACACTCGTCACATAATACGCCGCCTAGCACAACCGAAACCCAGTTGTGGGTTCCTTCCAGTCCACATTGGGCGCATTGTGTAAATACCGGTGCCCAGCCTGCAAGCGTTACAGCGCGTAGTAGATAAGAGGCCAGCAGCATGGTGGGAGCAGCAGCCCGGCGGGCCAGTGCGGCTATAGCACCGTGCAACAACCGATACTGGTCCCCGGCGTCTGCCGGATCCTCATCCCGGGTAAGTTGTTCGGCGGTCTCAACCATTGCTGAGGCTGAGCCAAAGGTATCGTAATCGTTAGTGAGCATCATCCCGTAGGGCTGGATGGTCTCGGTTTGCACAATGATATCGAGGCTGCGTCGTGGCACCAATTGCAGCCTGGTGTGCATGAAAGGCTCCAGTGTAGAACCAAATTTCGAAGTGGTCCGTCGGACCCCTTTAGCCACCGCGCGAATTTGACCGTGGTCAGCAGTTAGAAGGACAATAATGCGATCAGCTTCAGCCAGTTTATAGGTGCGCAGAATAATCCCGTGGGTCCGGTAACTTTGGGAAACGTATGTTCCGGAACCACGGGATTTGCGTGACGTTCTTTTACTCAGCTGGTGCCTCAGCTTTTACATCACGCAGATAGCGGTTGACCGCCGATGTGACGGCCTGCAAAGAGGCCGTGGAGGTGTTATGATCCAGACCAATCCCCCACAGGACTCGGTCACCAATGGCAGCCTCCACATAGGCTGCCGCCATCGCTTCACCGCCTTCGGTCATCGCGTGTTCTGTGTAGTCCAGAACTCGTACATCGACGCCTGCCTCATGGAACATTGATACCAGGGCAGAAATCGGGCCATTACCGGTTGCCGAACGGGTGACAATTTCTCCCTCACGATCCATTTGGACCTCCATAGAGAAATCCCCGTCCTCAGTGGTTGATGCGGTTGACGACAGCAGATGGTAGTAGCCCCACCCGTCTGCTGGGTTCTCAGCGGGTAGATACTCATCAGAAAATACCTGCCAAAGGGTCTCTGAAGTTATTTCGCCGCCCTGGGTGTCGGTGTGGTGTTTGACGACGGCGGAGAACTCCGCCTGTGCTCGGCGTGGCAGGTCTAGATTGTGCTCGGTTTTAAGCATGTAGGCGACACCACCTTTACCGGACTGGGAATTCACGCGGATCACCGCTTCGTAGGTGCGACCAATATCTTCGGGATCAACCGGTAGGTAAGGCACGCCCCAGTCGAGGTCTTCGGTGGAGACGTTAGCTTCGGCGGCACGCATCTCCATGTCGTCGAAACCTTTTTTGATGGCATCCTGGTGTGACCCCGAGAAGGCGGTGAATACTAGTTCTCCGGACCACGGTGAGCGCTCATGAACCTTCATCTGAGTGGCATACTCGTAGACTTCTTGGATCTTGTCCATATTGGAGAAATTAATTTCTGGGTCGATGCCTTGGGTGTAAAGGTTCATGCCCAGGGTAATCAGATCGACATTGCCGGTGCGTTCACCGTTACCAAATAGGCATCCTTCAATTCTGTCTGCGCCGGCCATGTAACCGAGTTCGGCTGCGGCAACACCACTACCGCGATCATTGTGGGGGTGCAGCGAGAGAATGATGGCATCGCGGTTTTCAATATTGCGATGCATCCATTCAATCTGATCGGCATAGCGGTTGGGAGTCGACATTTCCACGGTGGCTGGCAGATTAAGAATCATCTGACGATCTGCTGACGCCTCCAGGACCTCTGCTACGCGATTAGAAATCTCTGCGGCAAATTCCAGTTCTGTTCCGGTGAAAGATTCCGGTGAATACTGATAAATAATCTCTGTATCGCTCAGCTGCTCTTCATATTTGCGGCACAGCATCGCCCCGCGAGTTGCTATATCGATGATGCCTGCCTGGTCTTGCCGGAATACAACGCGACGCTGCAGCACGGAGGTGGAGTTATAGAGATGGACGATGGCCCCGGGAGCACCTTCGAGTGCTTCGTAGGTGCGTTCGATGAGATGTTCTCGAGATTGTGTTAGTACCTGAATGCGGACATCATCCGGAATACGGTCTTCGTCGATGAGCTGTCGTACAAAGTCATAGTCGGTTTGAGAGGCTGCAGGAAAGCCCACTTCGATTTCTTTGTATCCCATTTCGACAAGTAGTTCGAACATCCGCAGCTTACGGGCTGGGTCCATGGGGCTGACCAGGGCCTGGTTTCCGTCCCGTAGATCCACGGCACACCAGCGAGGCGCCTGAGTAATAACGGTATCTGGCCAGGTTCTATCCGGTAGCTGAACGTCTATTTGTTTTTCAAAAGGCACATATTTGTGGAAGTTCATGCCGGAAGGTTGCTGAAATTTGCGCAAAGTTTTTCCTCAATCTTTGACTGCCTGGTCCTGTTCAGAAGTGTAATAGACCAATGATGACATACCGGTGTTTGCAGACTTATGTCTTACCGGTGGCAGGCCGTAGGCTTGGCTCCGTAACGAGGTCCGGCCCTACCTGATGGCAATTCGAAGCAAACGCTTCTGAATGCTAGGCCTCGCTACGGCAAGATAGAAGTAGGCCTAGAAGAGCACCAAGAAGCAAACGGTTGCGACCGTTGACTGGGGTGCTCGGTAGGAAACGCATAGTGTCACCCTAGCACTGCAGATTTAGAATCCCAAACGGTTCATATGTTTTGGGTTACGCTGCCAGTCTTTAGCAACCTTGACGACCAGATCCAAGTAGACCTTGGTGCCCAGTAGTCGCTGAATATTTTTCCGTGCACGCTGCCCAATTGAGCGCAATTGGGCGCCACCTTTACCGATAATGATGCCTTTTTGGCTATCGCGTTCAACATAAATCTCGGCATAAATATCGGTTAGCGCAGCGGTGCCATCACTATCACGCTGCTGCATTTCAGTAACAACCACCGCCAGTGAGTGTGGCAGTTCGTCGAAAACGTCTTCCAGTGCGGCCTCTCGAATGAGCTCAGCAATCATAATGTCATCAGGTTCGTCAGTGATGTCACCATCTGGATACAGGGGCGGGGATTCGGGAAGGTAAGTGGTTAGTACGTCCAGTACCGTATCCACTTGAACATTTCCCGTCACTGATACCGGTACGATGTCGCTAAATCCGGCGTCTTTGTGCTGCGTTAAGAATTCTTCACCCAGGTGTTGGACTGCAATGAGTTGATCGGCCAGGACTCCTCTAGTCACGGTGTCTACTTTGGTGACCAACGCAATCATCGGGATTTTAGGAAACCGAGCTAACTGTTCGGTAATGAACCGGTCACCTGGACCAATTTTTTCGTTGGCTGGAATGCACATGGCAATGGCGTCCATGCCGGACAAGGTTTCTGCAACCAGATCATTGAGCCTCTCCCCCAACAAAGTACGAGGCCGGTGCAGACCGGGAGTATCGACCAAAATTAACTGGGATTCTTGCCGTGAAACGATGCCACGGATAACCCGGCGGGTGGTTTGTGGTTTTGAAGACGTAATAGCTACCTTTGAACCGACCATGGCGTTAGTCAGCGTTGATTTTCCGGCATTTGGCCGGCCTACGAGGCTGACAAACCCAGAACGGAAATGTTCTGGATATTCGGTAGGCATCATGATGTGAACTCCTGGTCAGCTGGCTGTGTGGTGACGCGGATGGTGTCAACGCGATTACGTCGTCCGGCTAGTGACACTACGGTCAACGTGAGGTGCTCGACGTCGACTACCGATCCCGTAGTGGGAATTTTACCCAAATTTTTGGCAAACAACCCGCCAACGGTGTCGACGTCTTCGTCGTCTTCTAACAATAGTCCAAAGGCCTCGGAGAAATCTGATACGGACATCGCAGCATTAACCAAGAACTCTCCATCCGGTTGCGGGATAATGTCAGCGATTTCGGCGTCATCGTACTCATCTTCGATTTCGCCTACAAGTTCTTCAATGAGGTCTTCCAGCGTCACAAACCCTGCGGTTCCACCATACTCATCAATGACAATAGCCGCGTGGATAGCTTCGCGCTGTAATTCTTGTAATAGATCCCAAACCGTTTTTGATTCAGGCACCACCCGGATATCTCGGACTAACAGGTTCACGACATCGTCTGGGGTGAGTTTGTTGGTGTGGAGGGCTCGAATGAGGTCTTTGAGAAATACGATACCCAGCACATCATCGGGGCTATCGCCAATCAAAGGGATGCGTGAGTACCCCGAGGCGATAAAGATCTCCACGGCATCATCGAGACTGGTGCCGGAGTCCAGCCAGACGACGTCGATGCGTGGCCGCATTACGGCTCGCACTAGCGTATCGTCCATTTCAAAAACCGATTGGATCATATCGGCTTCATCGTCTTCGAGTACATCGGCAGCCGAAGCCCGCGAGACGTATTCGCGAAAGTGACGTTCCTCTAGCTCTGATTCGTCATGTTCAGTATCATTTTCGTGTTCGTTTTCTAACCGATATAACCGCGGAATAGGTCCAAGCACAAGGGTCAACGATCTCACGAGCCAGGCGGTCAACCGTGCTACGACTTCGTAATGGATAGCACCAATACGACTGGGGCTGCGAAACGCGAACAGCAAAATGATAACCGCCATGACGGCAATACCGCCGGCTGCGGATAACCAAACATTATTGACAAAGTATTCAATAAGTGCGGTAACTAATGCCGCACTACTTGCAAGAAATACTGTGTTCCAAAACCGGGATGCTAACTGGTGTTCGGCTAACCGATCCATGATCTGCAGAACCGGACTGCTTGGGCGTTTTGCTACCAGGGCCTCCGCTTCACGGTAGGACAGGTAATCAAATGCCGATTCGGCCAGAGTTAGTACCCAGGTCATTCCGAGACTGATCAAATACAGTAGCGCTAGCACAATGGGGACGACCACGACAACTACTTCCCGCTATCGGTCAGTTGTGGCGGTGTGTAACCCAAAAACTCTTCCAACAACTGATTCTGTGCCGAAAACATCTGATGTTTCTCATCGTCACCATGATGATCGTAACCTAGCAGGTGCAGTATCCCGTGGGTGACTAGCAAAGCAATCTCATCAGCGGTGCTGTGGCCACCACCTAAGGCATGTTCTGTAGCAACCTGTGGGCTAATCACAATATCGCCCAACATTCCTGTGGCAGGGTGGTTAACACTACCGGGACGCAGCTCATCCATGGGAAAACTCATCACGTCGGTGGGTCCATCAAGACCCATCCATTGTTGATGCAGTGTGGCCATGGCATCATTGTCGACAAACACGATGGCCAGTTCTGATTCAGGATGGATGTGGAGCCGCTGATAAAGATGTTCGGCCAGCTCCACGATCCGCTGGATCTCAATATCATATTGGGTTTCGTTGAGGACTTCTACTGCCAAAAGGACCTACCGGTTTCGATTCCGTCCGCTACGTTGCGGCCGAGTGGGTTCTGGTTGGTAACGATCGTAAGCATCCACAATTTTGGATACCAGGTTGTGCCGCACGACGTCGGAGGATTTTAATTCAACAACCGCGATGTCATCAATTTGTCCTAGAAAATCGATGGCTTGGGCAAGGCCGGAATCGGTACCACGGGGCAGATCCACCTGGGAAGCGTCACCGGTGACCACCATATGAGAATTAAACCCAAGACGCGTCAAAAACATCTTCATTTGTTCCGCTGAGGTATTTTGAGCCTCGTCGAGAATAATGAACGCGTCATTGAGCGTCCGGCCACGCATGTACGCTAACGGGGCGACCTCAATGGTGCCAACTTCTATTAGATGTGGGATAGTTTCGGGCTCGATCATTTCGTGGAGGGCATCGTATAAGGGGCGCAGGTACGGATCGATCTTTTCACTTAGGGTTCCCGGCAGGTAGCCCAACGATTCGCCTGCTTCAACAGCCGGCCGCGTCAGAATAATACGGTTCACTTCCCGGGCTTGGAGTGCTTGAATCGCTTTAGCCATAGCCAAGTAGGTTTTACCGGTTCCTGCAGGTCCAACACCAAATACCACCGTATTGTTATTGATGGCATTAACATAAATCTTTTGATTCTCAGTTTTAGGGCGAATTTTTTTGCCCTGCGCCGAGACAATTAGTTCAGCGGGCCCATTAGATCCATTAGTGTCTTGGAAAGACCGTACACCCGCAATAGTAGCCTCAATAATTTCCGGTCCTACCGTAGTTCCTGCACGAGCAACTGACTGCAAGTCGTCAACGATTTTCACCACCTCTGCGACGTCGTCGGGCCGACCTTGCAACTCTAATTGTTGATCGCGAACAAGTAATTGCAGGTTGGGATACACGCCTTCAACAACACGCAGCAACATATCGGACGGACCAAAGGTCTGCACCATATCAGCTTGCGAATTGAACATAATGGTCTGGTGGAAGGTATGCGGGGATTGGCTTCGTTCTGTCAGTTCGACTCCATTGAAACGGTGGATTACTATAACCCCAGTCTATGCTGTGGCACTCAAGCAGGTCTATGTTTCCGCAGTGGTTTATCAGTGTGGGGCTGATGCTGCAGTCTCACCAACGGTTGAAATATTCGTTGAGCAATGCGATGGCTACCGGACCGGCGGTGGAGGCTCGCATAATGTTATGGCCGATCTGCACTGCCGCTGCACCAACGGAGCGTACTGCCGCTAGTTCTTCAGGCGAAACGCCACCTTCTGGGCCCACCACTATGTGCAGCGTGTCGAGCTGCGGCAACGTAGCGGCGGCCTCGGTGATGCTGTAGTTGCCTTCTTCATGTAACACCAGTACATGATGACCTTTAGCCGGGGTATGCAACTGGGTAATCTGCTCGCCAATGATGGGTTCACGCAGTTCTGGGATATATGCACGACGGGATTGTTGGGCGGCAGCCTGGAGTTTGGCCTGCCACTTGGCTTTGGTTTTTGCCACGCGATCAGAACGTAACCGTACAATGGAGCGCTGGGCTTGCCACGGAGTTACACTATCGACACCAATTTCAGTAGCCATTTCAGCGGCCAGCATGTCACGATCTGCCTTGGCTAAAGCTTGGACGAGGTTGATGTGTATTTTGGGTGGTTGGTGCACGGTCACAGAATTGATCCGTATAGACGTGGATTTTGGATCTGGCCTCTGAATACTGCCCGTAGCAATGGTGCCAACGCCATCGCTAACGAGAACCGGATGATTAGCTGTCAACCGTTGAGAACGAATGGCATGACTGGAGGTGTCAGCGTCCAGGGCGATTACCTGTTCAGGC
>DXHA01000057.1 GCA_019113675.1 Candidatus Yaniella excrementigallinarum | reverse complement strand
ACTTCGAAGATTATGGAGCGCCGTTCTGGCGCCAGTGTCGCGCCGGCAACGATCCATGGCTGGCGTTTGACATTGAAAAAGCTGGCGAAGCTTCTGACTTCGGTATCGTCCATTGCCGAGTCGGCTACGTTATAGCGCCCAACAGAGCCGGCGGCGACCTCGGTGAGACTGTGTCGGCGCCGTTCTCGTTCGGCAATGAAAACTAGCGAGGCCACACCTGTTGCTGCCGCAGCCAGCACAGTAATTTCGCCGAAAGTATCCCACGCGCGCATATCGACCAGGGTGACATTGACAATGTTGCTTCCACCACCTTCGCTATAGGACAGTTCTGGCATCTGAAGTGAAATCGGATCGGCTACTCGTGATGCCATAACGGTGGCGGCCACCCACATCATGGTGAGCCCAAAACCAATCGCTAGAATAGCCCGTGCCCATTTGCTATCGTCTTTACGCTCCATGTCGGGGATTCGGGGAGGCAGCACGCGCAAGCCCAACACCATGGCCACAGTCAGTACCGATTCAACAAGTACCTGAGTCAATGCCAGGTCGGGAGAACCCTGGAGGGCAAAAATCACTGCTATGCCATACCCGGTGGTCGACACCAGCAGCACCGCCCAGAAACGACGTCGGGCCCGAATTGTGGCAAACGCCGAAAGGATAATAACCGTGGCGGCCAGGAAGTAGGCCGGGTGGCCACTGAGGATCCAGTCAGCAAAGAAAGCGACATTTGGCACCGACAGGGTGGAGTCGTCGACGTTGGTCGGAAACAACATGATAGCCAACGGGGAAGCCACAGCGGTAGCAAGAATGATGTAGAGGTAAAACGCAAGGTCACCACGTTGGATGCGACCGGTAATCCAGACGGCTAGATCATCCAAGCGGGCCAAGACCAAACGGTATATGCGCGCGGAGTCAATCCAGGTAGGCACATTTTGTTGTGCTTTGCCGATAATCCGTTTGGCAATGAACAGCACAATGCCTAGAGCCACAATAATCCCGCTCAGTCCCAGTTCCAGGGACCAACCGTGCCATAACGCTAACGGTTCGACTTGCTCGTTACCAACCGGCTCGAAGGTCTGCCCGAAAGCATATGGCAATCTACCTGCCCACGCTGGGCTCATGCCAAACAATAAGCCTAAGGCCGATAGGACCGCAGCCGGAAAGATCCCCACACGGCCAAACCCACGCAATACGGGCGTTGGAGGTACTGGCATGATGCCGTCGTCGGTATGAATCTTTTTATCAGCAAATGTGGCCCACATAAACCGCGCCGTGTACGCCACCGTCAAAACGGAGCCCACTACCACGATAACTAGTGGCGCCCAACTCCACACGGCACCCCAAAAGCTTGGCTCCCCGGCGATCGCTCCGATTGCGTGTGCATGGCTACGCCACGCACCCCAGTCGACGGCGGCCTGCATGACGGTTTCTTTGGCAACAAACCCGAAAAACGGCGGGATACCCGCCATGGATAACGCGGCTATTGCAGCAACCCACATTAGAGCTGGGTGTGATTTGTGCAGCCCTGATAATTTATTGAGGTCTCTGGTGCCCGTGATTTTATCGACGGCGCCTACCACCATGAATAAGGGGGCTTTAAACAGCGCGTGGGCCAGCAACATGGCCAGGCCTGCCACTCCACTGCTGGCGGTACCTAAACCATTGGCAATCATGAGCAGCCCAAGCTGCGATACCGTGCCGTAGGCCAAGATCAGTTTGACGTCGGTTTGTCGCAGTGCACGCCATCCCCCGACCAGCATTGTCCACATTCCCACGCCTAAAACCATGACTTGCCAGATGGTTTCACCCGAAAATGCCGGAGCGAATCGGGCGACGAGGTAGATACCGGCTTTGACCATGGCGGCTGCGTGTAAGTAGGCCGAAACGGGGGTTGGTGCTGCCATTGCTACTGGCAGCCAGAAGTGAAACGGAACTTGTGCAGATTTGGTTAACGCTCCCAGTAACACCAAACCGATAGCCCAGGTCATGTAGCCGCCTGCAAAATCGCCGGTGAGCAATTCGGCACCCTGGTTGACGACGTCTGAAACCCGATATGAGCCAGCAGCGTGACCGAACATAAGTAGGCCCACCAGCATAGCTAGACCCCCGAAGGTGGTCACAATCAGTGCTGTTAACGCTGACCGGCGGGCAAAAATTCGGTGGGCTTGGTATCCGATGAGCAGGAAGGACAGGACGGATGTGACTTCCCAAAAGACGTAGAGCACCATGAGGTCGTCGGTGGTGACTAGTCCGAACATTGCACCGGCAAAAGCTAAAAACTGTGCCCCAAAAGCGCCGAGTCGCGGTTCATTGGCTAAGAAATATCGGGCGCAGTAGACCAGAACTGCAGCTCCAACACCGAGCACGATAAGACCGAGAAATGCACTGAGCGTATCGAGTCTGAATGCCAGCTGAATATTTAGTTGTGGGATCCAGTCCCAAACTTGGATCAGGGTGGAATTATCTGTGGTGCCGGAAGCCACCTGTGCTTGCGATGTCAGGACGGTAGGCAGTTGGCTGGATAACCAGATAAATCCGGCGGCTGGCACTGCGGCAAGTATGAGGAAGCCTTGACGTCCCGTTTTGCGAATAATAGCCGGAGCCAAAAGCGCAACCAGGAATAGTGCAAGCAGCACAATCAGCACGGTTGCCTCCGTGAAGTCTAGGGGACTGTCACTTGTTCAACTTTACCGTTTGGCTGTCGACTTCGGCGCGACAAGGCGAGAATGCCGCAGTGTAAACTTTCTCGATTAGGCCAGGTTTCATTTGGTCTAGGCCGGTTTAACCCCACTTCCCCAATGACGAACAGGCCCGGAATACCCGAAGTATTACTCAAATTTCGTTGAGAAATTGCTCACATAAACCCGCACTGCTATTCGATAGATAGCCTGGTGGCAGCGTTAACTGATTGCACTGTGTTCCCCACGTGCTGGGCGAAATTTGGTTGAGATAAGATGATCGTTTTGCCAGCCAAGCGCGCAGATTTTATTTAGCACGACCAACACATTTTCCCGTTGTAGCTGTCGATTCTGTTATCAGCGCAACAGCAGAGCGTGTCGCGACACAAAGTCCACTCAAGGCAGCGGCTAACCCAATAATATGGAGCAGAAAGACCTTGCTTGCCAAAAGTCAGTCACCCGAACGGGTCACTATCGTTCAATGATAGACCGATGAAAGTTTAAGTGAGATTTGGATGCCGTGGGGCCACGCTGATTTTGGTATCGGTTCAAGTTCGGTCCGGTCCCGTATGGGTGCTCTGACGGTGAGGTCAACCCAAAGAATGCCATCTGACCAATTTTAGAACCCGGCCATAATTTAATGGGCAGGGTCGACATGTTGGAAAGTTCTAAGGTGATGTGGCCAGAGAACCCGGGATCAATGAAACCCGCTGTAGAGTGGGTCAGTAGGCCAAGTCGCCCCAGCGATGATTTGCCTTCCAACCGTGCGGCGACGTCGTTGGCCAGGCTGACCTGCTCATAGGTTGAGCCCAACACAAATTCGCCTGGATGCAAGATAAATGGTTGATCCGGATCAACATCTATCATTCGAGTAAGTCCCGATTGGTCTTGGGCAGGATCGATAAACGGATAGTTATGATTATCAAACAGCCGAAAGAAACGGTCCAACCGCACATCGACACTGGCCGGTTGCACCATGGATACGTCTAATGGATCCAGGCCGATGCGCCCAGATTCCAACGATTCTTTGATATCACGGTCTGATAAAAGCACACATTAACGCTAGCCCACCAAAGGTCCGGGCCCGCGTTTATGGCGTCGGTTTGTCGTCATAGCTGATCAAAAAATCAGTGCACTCTGTTTAGGAAGTTCAAGTTCAACATCTAGGTTTGGTGCAATCTCCAGATAGGATGGCAGATCGTCGTCGATAAATAACATGACAATGCCTTCTGAAATGAATGCTTCTAATATGACTTGCCTGTCCCCTAGGGGGACTTCTTGGCCGTCAACGAGCAGCTGCACCGATGGGCACTTTCCACAATCACATGCTTCCCCAACGGTGATGCGGTCAAGAGTTTCATGAAGCTCTTGGCGCCACCGGTACCAAGTATCCTGGTCTTGGAAGCAATCTGGATTTGTTGCTTTGGCGCTGACGATCATGGCACTAACCAATTGCCGTTCTGATTCCGTAAGTGACCTTGCCATAACCGTTTCCCTTCTGAAGGTGCCTTAGCACCTAAACTAAGTGCTGACTTGAACAGCCTCTATCATTTCTTGGGCTAAGTCAGCAGGTGCATCCTGTCCCGGTTTGTCGCCGATAAATTTAGGTCGCAGAACGTGGACGTCTACGACCTCCGGGTTATATTCACGCTGAATTTGCTTAGCCAAACTATCGACTGCCATTTTCGAGGTCGCATACGCACCCCCGTTCACAAAACGCTGTTCAACAACTGTCGCTGAGGTGAGCACGACGCGTCCCCCGCCGTGCACCTTCCAATGCGGCAGGATGCGTGACAAAACTTTCGTCGTGGGATAAACGCTCATCCCAAGCAGCTTCTGGAGTTGTTCAGTAAACCCATCGGCGCCAATACCGTTGTCAGTGCCAAAGCCACCGTTTAAAAATATTGCGCCGCGCAGTGTATTGGCATGCTGCAGGGCAGTATCGATCATAGAATCTATGAACTTTGGGTCATCCAACGACCCTTTCACCACAGTGACACGCGAATCTTGAAACGGCTCGCCCGAGACATCATGGCGGCTAAATACGACGAGGTGATAACCGGCCTCGGTCAGAATAGGAAGCACCTGCTGGCCAAGGTTGCCCGTTCCACCAAGTATGATGAGCGCTTCTTGAGCTTTCTTCGACATGGGTAACCTTTCTGTTGCCCAAAACTCTGGCTACCTATAAGAATAGCAACCCCCTAGTGATGAAGATCAACACTAGGGGGCTCAAAACTTTGACTTATTGAAGCTTCGCCGGCTCTTTGCCAGCAGCACTGCACTACTTACTGACGGTTAAGCTTGCACAAAACAGTTCGTTTTTGCTTGCACGCGCTTTTGAAGTCACGTAGCCAATCGACCCTAGACCAGCCAGTTGAACGATTATCAAACCCACCGTGAGCGCATACAGCTGAGCAATCGATGCGATAACGACCAAGGCAGACAGGACGGCAACGACAGCGACCAGTGTGCCAATGATTGCGTTTTTATACTGGGTAGTTACCAAAGCTGCTCCCTCCTGATAAATGTTGTGAGAATCCAAAGCATTTTTGAATTACTCATAATATAACCCGGTCATCCAGTACCGTCTAGGCAACTTTGGCTGCCCGAATTAGCTAACAATCCATATGACCTAATTAGTTAAGATTGGCTAATTCGCCGCGAAAAACCGCGCTTTTGGGCGAAATAATTACGCAAATGATCCAGATACACGCCAATTCAGGAAGACAGTGTCTAGCAGATCACTGCCAATACTGAGAAGTCAGGTAGTCCTAGTTCACTGGCAGCAGAATTGCCCAGCACTGAGACTTCTTATCTATCGTCCCGAATCAGTACGAGACCCAGCCAGATAGTCACAATTACGGCTATACCAACTGTGGTTAAGGTCGTTCTGAACAACCCCAGTGTCGCAAATAACGCGATGCAGCCACCAAGTGCGGCTATTACTACCGATAGCCACCAAATTTGGGTTCGTCTGCGTTGGGGCTCAGCCATCGGGTCCTTACTATAAATGTTAGGCGTGTGGCATCAGCCTAGTTGAGGCGTATTTTTCGAAACGATCGGTTTGTAGTGTATGAACCTAGGGTAGAAAGGTACCCGTGGCACAAGTACTTTCGGGATTCTTCATTGTCTGGCTGATCATCGCCGTCGGCTACGGGGCTGGAAGAACCGGCGTCCTAGGACAAAATGCCCAACCGGTACTATCACGTGTGGCATTCTTTGTAGCTTCACCGGCCTTGCTGTTCAACACCCTGTCGACAAGTGATGTGTTCCTGGTGCTGGGGCCACAACTGTGGATTGCAACCTTATCCGCTGGTGTGGCAGCCGGTATTTACCTACTCTTGGCCCGATTTCTACAGACCAAGCGAACTGGCTCCGAACGCATGATAGCGGCATTATCGGCCTCATTAATGAACTCCGCTAATCTTGGACTGCCCATTGCGGCCTACGTGCTCGGCGACGCCAGTTATGCTGCACCGGTGATTTTATTTCAACTGGCCATTTACACACCGGTCTATGTGTTTGTATTAGATACCCAAACCGAAAAAGAGGCCCGGGCAGGACTATCCGAAACAAAAGTTGTCCGAGCTGGCTTTTTCCGGAGTATGGGACGCATTATTGCCACGGTAGCCCGAAATCCCCTTATTATCGGTTCTGCTTTCGGTCTGTTGTTTTCCGTGACCGATTGGCAACTATGGCAACCTTTGGACGAGTCAATCAGTCTTATAGCAGGCGCGGCAATCCCTGCCATGCTGATGGCTTTTGGCATTTCGTTGGTTGGATCCCGACCGCTAGATAAAAAGCAGGGTCGACGCCGCGATACCTTGTTGGCATCAACGGTCAAGCTGCTCATACACCCGACTATCGCTTGGCTATTGGCAGCTTTCGTATTTCAGTTGGACAAGGACGGTATCCTGACTTCTACAGTGCTTGCTTCCTTGCCTACCGCACAAAATGTTTTTGTTTCTGCGTCCCGATACAATACCGGTCTCGTGGTGGCACGCGACACAGTGCTGATCACGACGATTCTTGCTATCCCCGCAATGATTGCTATTGCGAGTCTGCTAGCTTAGAAATATTGTCCCTGCTGCCTAAGGAAACACTGGTGTCCAAAACTTCTGCCTACCAATCGGTTATTCAGCGGCCAAGTTTTTGGGGGCTCGTCGCCGCTGGGTTACTTCTTGCAGCCGCTGCGGTCATCACCCTGCTAAATCGATTCGTTTACAGTGCCGAATCGGCTGTGGAGGACTACGTAGAGGCGTTAGGCAACGGAGACGGAGCCACAGCAATCGCTTTATCGCAAGCTTACTTGGCTGATGACGCCCCAGCTGATATCTCCACGATACTGCTGGATGGCCAAGCGCTGTCGCAGTCAGCCAACCTGCTCAAAGATGCCAAAATAGTCGCCGTCGATGCTGAGGTACCCGAGTCATTTCGGGATCCTGCTCTAACCCAGCGTGTAGTAGAAATCCGTTACCAGGATGCCTCGGAGGAAACCCAGACTACCGCCATCGTGGTGGACAAGGTATCGACATCATGGCTGTTCTTCAATGATTGGCAGCTGCACCCTATGCCGCTTCAGCAAATTGAGCTAGCACCGTCACGCATGCCCGAAAATTCCAAGGCCGATGAACCCGTGGCCCAGGTATACGGGGCAAGGACTCCTTTGCTTGGTGACGATGGCGATCCGGCTGTGTTGGCGGCTTTCGCACCATCAGTTATTGAGCTGGAATATCACGGCACGTATCTAGAGGCGGCAGAACCTGAGACGTTTATAGTTTCCGATGTGCTGGCAGCGGGAGCGACCATGGAATTTGGGTTCGACGTTGAGCTAACCTCAGCGGTGGATGAAGCGATTCATGAAGAAGTCCAGCAGCAACTGCAGCGTTGCACCAACCAGACGGTACTAATGCCGGCTGGCTGCCCATTCGGTTACGAAACAGCCAACCGGGTTGTGCCAGATTCGGTTTCCTGGTCGATCGGCTCACCAGAAATTGATTACTCCTGGAACGATTCAGAACCGGAAATTGATCGTATTATGGCTACCGCGGAACTTAGCGCTCAAGAAATAGATATTGGTTCTGGTGAGCGGTCGGCAACGGATTATGAAGAAGCCTTCGAGTTATCAGCCGATTTGGAGCTTACCCCAGAAAACCTGACGGTCCGTCCAGATTGGGACTAATCAGACGGCGCCCCGGGAGTTTATGAATGAGACCCAGGTGGCCAAGGCAGCGTTATCGAGTGCATCGCTTCGAAAGTAGGCCGTATCACGCGGTTCAAAAGCAGTCAGTGCACTGAGCTGTTTTTCATTGAGCTCTTGCTGGGTGCCCAATGCTGCAATGAATAAGGACTTAGTGTCCAGCTCCGCGTATTCGGCATTGATAAAGTTCCGGGCACCGCGGTCTATATTGGCTGTGCTGACGGGAGCGACAACAATGACGGCATCGACTGAATCAACGTATCGGTGACCACGGGAAAACGATTCCACAGCAGTGGTCACACCACGGCGTTTACTCAGGGTATCTGCAAGCTGCTGCGCTACCGCTGCCGCGGAAGCATCCTTGCTATGGGCAATAAGGGTGGCCATGAAACAACTTTCCGATCACGATAGACGACATGTTCGTGTCTGCCAGTCTATCCCGATCAACACCTTCGGGGCGTGGCTAGTGAATACCGCGCAAATCTAGATCAAGTTCGGTATGTGCCCCTTCACTGACATCGTGGTGGATCGTTACGGGGATGCCCCAGTCTTGTTGGTATAAATGACAGGCAGCAGAGTCTGGGATCGGTTGACCAACTTCGCCATCACAGGCAGCAGCCCGGGCGGTCACGTGCAGTACACCTTCAGTAATTTCCGGGTTGAGTTGCAGTCGCCGAGTTAGCCCAGTCTGCCTACCTGCGCCCCCAAGCAGTAAGTTCTCTGGTGTTGCAGAAATGGTCAGCTGGGTAGGGTCTCCCCAACGGTCATCGAGTTTCTGTCCTTTCGGAGCAGAAAATGAGATATGAATGGGCACCTGGCCAGCCACTAATTTCGTTGGCGGCCGTTGTACCTGCATGGCTCCTTCATCGACGTGCAAATACTTTTCCGGTACAGCAATACGGACCAGTTGGTGAGCATTGGTTTCCACGACAATGATGGAGACAGCATTGCCATTGGCATCGGTTTCCACCAAGATATCTGAGGGTTCTTCTAGATCTCGGGCCACGGTGGTTACTTCGGCGGGCTTGGGTGTGCCGTCTGGGTTTATCGTTTCAGGTGCCCAGCGTCGAATCGCATGGTTATAAGTATCGGCGATCAGAACTGAGCTATCTGGCAAATTGGTGACACCCAACGGGTGTTGCAAACGAGCAGTTTCTGGGGTGCCATCGCGGAAGCCAAAATCAAAGAGCCCAGTGCCAACCACCGTGCCGACTTCTGGCTTTTTCGAATTAGTCTCGGCTGAGGGCACTACATAACGTACCGCCGAGGTTTCGGCATCGGCAATCCACAATGTACCCTCAGAATCTATCGAAAGCCCCGAGCTCTGTGCGAACCAAGCCTCGTCTGCTGGCCCATCAACCAAACCTTCAAGTGCGGTACCGGCATAAATAGCCAGCTGCTTGGACACAGGCTGATACGAAAACAACTGATGAGTTCCAGCCATAGCGATAATCGCGACACCCTCGACTGGCGAATACTGGACATCCCACGGTGTGGACAGAGATGTTTCCAACGGTCCGGCAGCAAATGGGGCCAAATCGATTGTCCCACTTTGATCAGCTTCGTCTTGGACGCGCTCGGAGTCGATCAGACGCTGTACGCCATTACCGGCAACCGTCGATACTTCTCCGGTTGCTAAGCTGACTGCACGTAGCCGGTGGTTGACCGCATCGGCGATGAGCACATCGTAACCCACCTGAGCTGCAACATCGGCGGGCAGTAGCGCTAAGCCGTGCGGCTCATTGAAGAGGGCAATGTCTGGTGTGCCGTCTGCGTAGCCTCGAACAGAAATGAGCTCAGGGTCGGTTTCCGCCGCCCCCGGTGGTACAGGTTGGCCGGTTCCATTACCGCCGATAGTTTGCAGAACAGTTTCTAGGTCATCAGCGATTTCTACCAGGCGATGGTGGCCCGTGTCGGCCACAAGAAAGGAGCCGTTCTGACGACCGCGAGCGCCAAGGGCAATCGCTTTGGCCGGAAATTTCAGGTCACGGGCCACGGGCTCAGGTGCGACATAAGGGCCCTGGCCACGATGGAGCGTGCCTTTAGCTTCGTGTTCTGCAATGAGTTGTTCCACCAGCGGATACAGCCCAGATACATGGCCTTCGCCGGTTAGATGGGCGACAACATAGCCTTCAGGATCCACAACCACCAAGGTAGGCCAGGCCCTAGCTGTGTACGCCTGCCAGGTGGCTAATGCTGGGTCATTGAGCACCGGATGGGCGATATCGTAGCGTTCAATGGCTGCAGCAACCGCGGAGGTTTCGGCTTCATAATCAAATTTTGGGGAGTGTACGCCTACGGTCACTAAAACGTCGGAATATTTTTCCTCTAACGGTCGTAGCTCGTCGAGTACGTGTAAGCAGTTCACACAGCAAAACGCCCAGAAATCTAATATGACAATTTTGCCGCGCAGATCTGACAAACTCAGGTTTTCATCACCTATGTTAAACCAGGTTTCACCAACGAGTTCTGAGGCGCGGATGCGAGGAGCAGTGGGTTCCGAAGTCATAGCTAGTATTCTCCCTTATCCTGCGTACGACACAAGCGATTGCGTCACATAGAGTAGTCAAATCAGCTAAATGTCCCGCAACATTTCGATGATTCTCTCTGACGTCACAAAGAAGTGTTAAGATATTGGGTGTCGCCATAACAGTGGCCCTTATTGGCCCTGACGACGTGCGGGTGTAGCTCAATGGTAGAGCGCTTGCTTCCCAAGCAAGATACGCGGGTTCGATTCCCGTCACCCGCTCTGTTTTTCTCGCAGTGTTGAGCCGTTATTTTCTGTTCTTGCAGAAATCCGGCGTGGTATTGAACTTTCACCACCTGGGATGCGAACCAAAAGCCGCAAGGGTCTTTAAGTATCGTGGCGGTATTGCATTAACCATTGCCAGTAAGCCTCCCATCCTCCGGCAGCGGTAGCTTGTTTGCCAGCTTCGACAATTAGTCCGTGGAATTGTTGTTGTTCAGTGGTTGTAAACTTAGCTTGCCGCTCGGCGGTAGCCAAATGGCGCCGGGTGGTCTCATAGCCCTTGGGAAGACTATAACCGGCGGTCGATAGCATTCTGCGCGCATATGTGTCCCAGATAAATACCGGCCGGTGGTAAACATATAGCAAAAGTACATCAGCGGTTTCGGGCCCGACACCACCAACGGCAAGCAAATTATCACGTAAAGGCTTCGTTGCTAGTTGCTCGGCTACGGCATGATTGGCTAAGTACCAAGTGGTGTAGTTTTTCAGGTAGGTTGCTTTAGCGTTCATAAAGCCTGCCGGACGGATTAAGGATTTCAGCTCGTCCAGGGCTGTAGCCGCAATACCCGTCGGATTCAGCAGGTCAGCACGTCGTAGCTTGGAGATGGCCTGTTCGACATTCACCCATGCGGTATTTTGCGTCAGAATCGCTCCGATACCGATTTCAAAATCGGTGTCTGCTGGCCACCAGGTTCCGGGATCCACGGCTGCATCTAACAGCGTGTATAACCGACGAAATGTCCATGGCACAGGAGCCGTCATTATTCCCTAGGGTCTCATATTCTATTGACTGGCAGACTGGTGCACAGGCTTTGAAAACACTTGCTGCCGGGCGGTGAGTAGCACCGATGAAAACGTGACAGTGTGCTGATATACATCAACAATAGTTGCCCAACCATCTGCCATCCCTTGCAATGTGTCGCTATCAGCAAACAGATTGAAATTATAGGACACCGCACCTGAAACCCATACCGGTATGTGACCGAGTGTGCCAGAAATTTGATGGTGGTAATGTCCCGATAGAATCGCGCGGACATCGCTGGTTTTAAGCACATCGTAGAGTTTATCGGCTTCCTGCAGCCCAGTATTGCGCTGGGAAACCGTGGTCGCAGGAATCGGCGGGTGATGAGCAACCAAAAGTGTGCCATGTTGTGTTGGTTTGGCCAGCACCTGTGCTAACCAATCGTATTGTTCGGCGGTCAGACGGCCATAAAATCGGCCCACGCCATGGGTGTCTACACCGATGATTCGTAACCCGTGAACGTCATGGACTGTATCGCAGAGCTCTGGGCCGGAAGCGATTTTGGCGGGGTTAAATGCGGTACCGACCGAATTGATTGGGTCATGGTTGCCGCCCACCGCGATGAACGGGACGCCTAAGTGGTCTTGAAAGTGACCAAAATAAGCTGCCGCATCGTCATGGACATGATGATTTCGTTGGCCGATATCACCCGACAGGATCACGGCATCTGGGCTGAATGTTAGTGCCTGGTCTAGGGCGTCACGGGTCCGAGACGGGGTGTCCATAACATCGCGTAAAAGTTTACCTTCTTCCACCAGGTGTAGATCGGATAGTTGTACGAGTCTATGTGTCGGGGCCAATTCGGTCATGGGTTAACACTACGCCAGGTATAAGAGCCGCTATTCCGTTGGTTTAGGCTGCTTCGTCAAGTTGGGCAATGGCAGTTGACAAGACGGTTTCACCAATATCGGTGAATTCATCGTCGGCAATTTCTTTTTCGCCGATGAAGGCAACCATCACTACATATCCTTCGTGTTGTGTCATCAACGTCATGGCGGTGGTTGTTTGCCCCTCGGCATCATCGCTGGGATACCGTTGCCACAGCAAGCCAGATCCCGAGTCAGTTTCGATCGGCTCAGCATTAAAGGTATATTCTAATTCCGCCCAATCCGGTTCAGACTCATCGGCTAGCATCATCGTTATGTCGTTACAGTCAGTGGTGATGTCTGTGACAGCTTGCTGATGTGATGCTACTTGTTCTGTGGCCTCTGGACTGCCACCGGTGTCCTCGGTGATACCAGCGACTTCGATGCTTCCTGCCCCGTTAAAATTTGACCTGCCAAAGTCGATGCGAGTGATGGATTCTGAGTCAGCTAGTATAGGCGACCAATCTAGTTGTGCGATCGGTTTAGCACAGGATTCTGGGGTCACCGTCATGTCTTCGACATTGCCGGCACGTTCTTGTGCGTCCTGGCGGACAACGTCAAGGTCGTCGTCAGAGGCGGTCTGGATTTGGTCGAAGCCTAATTCCATAGCTTTGGAGGTGCCGGCGGCCGCAGCCTGTTGATCGGCGCTGGCGTCTGCTGTCAGTAGGTTCTCCAGCTGAGTTTCGGCTCCCGCGTCGTCTTGATCATCAGCTGAGGAACAACTACTCAAGGCCAGCACTGCCGCAGCAGTAGCGCCCAGGCAGAGAATAAGTTTACCGTGAGCTTTCATGTTGTGGCCTCTCCTCATCAGCTACGACCATACGGGCGTAGTATTCGTTTAGTTCATCAAGGTCGGCATCGCCATGTTGGTCTACGCGCTCGTCGCGTCGTTTGGTCCGTTGTAGGTCATCTTGGCGCCAACGCAACAACACAATCAGTGCCATGGCTACGGTTGGGAATTCCCCGGTTCCCCACATAATGGCGCCACCCATCTTTTGATCGTCGATGGCCGATAAACCCCAGTCTCTGCCGATGGCCGAGAACCATTCTGCCATCAATAATGAATCCGAACCGGTCAATGCCACGGCAATGAAGGCGTGAAACACCATGGTGGCGATGAGCACTATGAGTCGTAGCGGGTAGGTTGGTCTATTTGGTAGCGGATCGATGCCGATCATCACGGAGGCGAAGATGAAACCCGTCAGCAAGAAGTGGGTGTTCATCAGTTCGTGGCCGAAGTGGTAACGAAGCGCGAATTCAAATACCGGGGTGAAGTAGAAGATCACCAATGAACCGGCGAAGTTCATGGCGGCAAAAAGCGGGTGAGTAATTACTTTGGCGTATTTGGATTGCAGCATGATCAACATGTATTCGCGCGGGCCACGCGTGCCATCCTTGCGCGAGGCCATACTGCGTAGCGCCAGTGTAATGGGGGCTCCCAGCACTAGGAAGATGGGGATCACCATGGTCAGAATCATGTGGTTGACCATATGGGCCGAGAATAGTACCAGGCCGTAAATGGCCGGGGCACTGGAGGTATCCCAGACCAGAATTGCCAGTCCAACGAAAAAGAAGATTGTGCGCGCCACCGGCCACTTATCGCCACGATCGGCCAGCTTCTTGAGTGCCCGAAGATACCAGACAGCTAAAAAGATCGCCACGGCAACCCATAGCCAGTTGAACCGCCATTCGGTGATCCACCGGATAGCGGTTAGTTCTGGTGGCAATTCGTATTTGGTGGTGATACGTGCTGGGGACGCATCGGGTGGGATTTCTTCTGGTTTTGGTGGTTCGGAACTGCCCAACAGGGTGGCGGTAACCATCACACCCACCATGATGACGACTTCTACGGCGATCAATCGCCACAGAATAGTTCGTACTCGCGCCGGTGGTTGGGTGGTGCCGGTTTTTAGTTGCGGAATAACGCGCACTCGATGGCCAAAACCGATAAGCCCTAAAACGATGGTTAGTGCGGCTTTGAGCATGACCATCAAACCGTAGGGCGATAGGAAGTGACTGAGGTTTTCCATGCGGATAGCCGCATTAGCCACACCGGAAGCCGCAACCAGAGCAATAGCGATACCAGCTACCGCAGAGTAACGCGTCAGCACGGTATAAACCAGCGGTTGCGTGTGGTGTTTGGTTGCCTTGGGTTGCAATTGTGCGGTGCCGGTAAGCAGCGGGGCAATCATAATGAGAACAAAGAGCCCGCCAACCCATAAGAGTACGCCCAATAAATGCAGCCCGATGGAATTTACTGCGGCAAAATGGTCATCCCCTGACGAGGAGTGACCAATCAACGCCAAGGGAATCACTCCAACCAGGCTCAGCCCAGCACCCCATGCCATACCAGAGGTGCTATGGGTTGCGAAGATCAGGCTGGTGACTACCGCGGCGATGATGGTCATCCAGAACCATGCGCGGCCCACAGCGATGGACAATACATAATCCAACAGGCCTTCGGAAAACCCTTCGGACATATTGATTGGCATGCCGGCTACATCAGAGTACGTCAAAATGATTTGCGATAGTGCCGCAAATGTCCAGACGATCGCCGATATACTGGCGATTTTCACTGTACGTGTATACGCAGGATGCTCTTGGGCATCCTCGAGAGTTTTCTTGCCGCGTTTGGGCATTTTAGTCCACCGTGGCAAAAGGATGGCACCGAACATGAGGGCCCCAAATGTCACCGACCAGGCAATGTTGTGGATTGCTTTGGTTGCCGGTAGTGCCCAACGGGTCAAGGCACCGGGGTCCGAAAGTTGTTGGACCCCGGTAACGCCCGACTGGATACCAATGACGATCAGAAATACCAGCCCGGTAAGCACCGCTGTGGGCCACAGCCAACGCGGTGCATGTGTAGTCTGCGTGTCAGTTTTCGTCAAAGGTGCTCCTTGAAAAGGTTAGGTGAAGAGCTCTTCACCGACATAACCACCCTCTTGGCAGCCCGGAGGGATGGCAAATACTGCAGAACCAACCGGTATGGTCCACAGGTTGAGGTGATCAGAGGCAGCCAACCTGTCTTGAATCGGGGTATATTGCTGGGCGACATCGCATTGGAAAGCAACGAAGATCAGTCCCGATTCGGAGATCCCTGTTTCACCGTACATCTCGTTGCCAGAGGTGGTCGGTTGTTCATCATAGTTGAAACTACGACGGAACATGGCCTCATCTGGGTCGTTCGTACGCGCACGGCGCAGATGGGCAATATCGGAGATCACCGGAAACCCTGCCGGGCCCAGTGCCTCAAAATCGGGGGGATCATCTTCGTGTTGTCCAGTAAGCGGTGCCCCTGAACCAAGTGTTCTACCAATAACGGCTTCCTGGGCTGGGCGGTCCAACTCGTCCCAATCATCAATGTTCATAGCGATACGACGAATAACCATCGAGGTACCGTTTTCGATCCACGGTTGCAGATCTTTACCCCCGTTGCCCTCACCTTCGCCTACACCCCATACAATACGCTCGGCGGCAGCCGATCCGGCTCGCGGGTTTCCGCTACCATCAACTTGACCAAACAGATTACGCATTGTGGTGTCATCTGGGTGGGATGCCCGGGCATGAGTAAACCCGGTTTGAACCCAGGCCACGGTGGTAAACGCGCGGGCATCTTTGAGCAGCATGCGCCGGGCGTGGGCCACTGATAATGGATCATCGCCCTGGATTTGAATGACCATATCTCCACCGGTGTATGAAGAGTCCAATTGGTCAATATCATATTCGGGCAAGGGTTTTAACCAGCAGGGTTTAAGCTCCGGTTTAGTCCGGGCAAAGATTTCTGAACCGAAACCAAACGTGACGGTAAGTCGCGCTGGAGCTGCGGCTAATTCTTCGTCCAGATCCGCCAATGCACCGCGTCCCTGAGTCAGCCGTGCGGCATCATCACTGAGCAACCGGAGCATGGCAGCCAACCGATCCGCATCAGTGTCATCTTTGAGATGTAGGCCGATGAACACGCCATGGGCCTGCAGCGGAGTATCAACACCAGCCTGTCGTGGCCCATAAAACGGCACTGTAGCCGTGCCGTATGGCTGCGCCACGGTGACCTTAGTGTTGGCTATGCCGGGACTAACAGCCACGGCGTTTTTCGGATCACCGGGTGCCACCGGCGCCTGGGCTGGTGCTGCAGCATATCCTGCTGCAGCACCAGCCAGGCCACCACCGACGACTCCCCCGGCGCCCAACAACAAACCACGCCGTGAGACACTCACTTTGGTATGTGGTCGATCTGATGTGTTCTTGTTGGTCACTGGGTATCGTCTTTCCTAGTGATCATGTTCGGCGTCGTCTAAGTCGCCATAGTTTTCTTGCGCGCCAACATATTCCTTTGCAATGAACTCGATGGTTTGGCTTTCACCATTTTCAAGTTCCAAAGTGATTTCCACGGGATCGCCTGGACTAATCTCGTCTGCCAGCTCCATGAGCATGATGTGGTCTTCACCCGGGTTGAGTTCATAGGCCTCTTCGGCGGCAACCGGAAAACCCCCGGGTTTTTCTTGCATCACACTGGCGCCACCGTCGTCGATGACTTCGTGGAGTTCCACGACTTCAGCAATTTCGGATTTTGCACCAACCACCGTCTGATCTTCGCCAGACACATTCGTCAGGTGTACGAAAGCACCTGTCATGGTGTCATCACTAGTTTCATCAAGTGATTCCTCGGTTGCTTTGATCCACGGATCTTCAACAGTGAAGATTTCTGCGGCCTGCCCATCGGTGGCATCTGCTTGCTCATTTGAGGCGCAGCCTGCCAACAGTAAGCCCACAATTGCCGGGCCAGCAATCAGTGAAAAGGTATTTTTCATCAAATTTTTCCTACAACATTCTAGCCTTCCGACGACTCATCGGGTCCGGTGTTGGTGCCGCTGCCGCGCATCACAAGCAGTACCACTGCCACGATGACGACAACACCTACGCCACCAGCAATCCAGAGCCATACCGGTAAGGTCGTTGACGTATTCTCATCGGCCGGTTGATCGGCGTTGGACGTGGCTGATGATTCGTTGTCGGCAGGTGCAGATTGATCAGCGGTTGCGGCGTCATCGGATACCTCACCACAATCTTCCGGAGCACCCGATTCAGGCGCTTCAGGATCAGCATTTGTAAAGCTAAAACCCTCTTCGCCAGTATGCCCATCGGAATAAACCACCCGGTAAGTTACCGAGTAGTCACCTTGCGGTAGCCCTTCACACAGCGGGACGGCCAGCTCATAACCTTCCACTGACACGTCGCCATCCTGCCACTGATTGTCTTGATCATCGGTGACACGAATCAGGTTGCTAAGTCCTTCACCATCCAACGGCTGACCAGAGAACTGCAAACGGACTTCTTGCGGAGTCGTTTCCACTGTGGAGTCCATTTCGGGGGTCGAGTCAGTCAGCACGTCATGGGCATGAGCGAGCTGTGGAGCTAATAGTAATCCGAACGCTGTCAACACCACGGCGTATAAGACGCCGAGCCTTTGGGTTATTGTTTTCTGCATACTTCCTCCCCAAGTTCAACTTGGGTTACGACGATAATTTTGCGGGAAGGCCAGTCCCCGCTGCTAGGCCACGTCTAGGCAGCTAGAGGTGGGCCTCGTGTTGAACGCGTTTGAGAGACATTCAAAGCATGCGGAATCCAAACCCGACTCCAGGGCTGCACGATCTTTGGTCGGGTGCAAATGACCGGCAAAGTGGCTAAGACAACACGTATCGGTGCCAGGGTTAGCCAACTAACAATGGTCAGCAGGCTTCGTTCACCATGCGTGATGACCACAGTGGTCAACACCGCTGCCAGCAGGTGTGCAACCACCATGACGACATCTGCGGCAGTGCTTGCGTGTATAGCCTGCGATTCTACGGCCATAGCAAAGTCCATATGGCCCTGAACGTGCCCTGCGTGCTGGGTTGCGATACTTGAAGAAGGTAGTGAATATAGCGCGTGAAACGCTAGCTGACCAAAAACTGTGGTGCATGCCGTCGACCATTGCGACGTCCTATTTCCGATGAGCACGACAGCTATCGGAGCCGTCAGAGCTGCAGAAAATACCAGAAGCTCCAGTGGAATGGGTTCTGCGCCACCGTGCATAATCGAATGTGCTGCTTGGTGCCCGCCAGCAGCCAATATGACGGCAAGCATCGCAACGACCCAGCCTCGCACAAAACGAGCAATACCGGCGCTATGACCTTTTTGCACAGCGTTGTCCGACATGTACTCTCCTGGGCGAAGCGCAGCACACGCGCTATAAATGTTTACTCGTAATCGATCCCATTAAACCATCTTTTTCTGAATGGCAACCGTACATGTGCTTAAACTCAAAGACGCCCCGGTAAAAACCGGAGCGTCTCGTTCAAAAAGAATGCAGCTTATTTCTTCTCGCCAGTGGCTGCAGCCTTCAACTTCGAGCCAGCGGAAAGTTTGACACCGTGACCGGCTGGGATTTCGATGGCCTCGCCAGTACGAGGGTTACGACCGGTACGAGCTGCACGATTGGTGCGCTCAACTGAGAACCAGCCTGGGATGGTGATCTTTTCACCTTTGGATACCTGCGAAGCGAAAACTTCGAATACAGCGTCTAGCACACCATTGACGGCGGTGGCAGAATTGCCGGATTTTTCGGCAACTGCTGCAACAAGTTCACTGCGGTTCATAGCCATATGTCCTCCTGGACTATTGGTTGTCTTAAACCCGGCGTTCGCCGGGCTCCTTTGGGAAAAGCTACCACCATTGGCGCGGTTTGTGGCGCTTTTCTAAGCGATTTTTACGGAATTTCGGCGAAATTAGCGTATTTTGAGCAAAAAACCGACGAAAACCCAGCTTCCTCCCAGCAACGACGCCACTTTAGTCACACCTACACGGAAAGCTGAGTAGGTCAAATAGTCGTTATATTGCAACGGGTAGGACAGGATTTACGGCACAAAGCTCCTGCCGAGCGGCGTCAGTATTTCCTGAAACTTTGGTAGCTAATTGTAGTCATAAGGAGACTCAGCAAGGTGACAGCTGCAGTGAGCACAACGCCGGCAATTTTGGTCTCCAGTAATAAGGCATTGTCGGTAAAGAACAGCATAACCGCCATGATCGTTAGGACAATCCCAACAATTGTTAGTAATCCGAAACCAAATAGCCCAATAAAGCCTAGAGTGCGTAACGTGGGCGATTGTTTTGCTGTGGATGCTGTTTGCGAGACAGCAGTCGCAGTTTCTGCTAGCTCAACGGGATGTTCTTCAGCCTGTGCTATTTCAACCGAACCAATGGTAGGAGCAACCGATGCTTCGGAGGGGTCAAGAACATCTGTCGGCTCTCTATGCGATGATTTCAGATCGGAATATTCCTTGATCTGATCTTGACTTACAGCATCTTCTGTCGCTGTGGTAGTTATTGACTGTTCATCAGCAAAACCGGCATCGTGATCTAACTCGATGGGTGCTTCAACCAATTCTTCCGGCACTAACTGCTGTTCTGTGCTGTCGGCTAACGCCGGATCCTGTGGTTCCTGGTCAGTTCCAAAGACTTGTGGCTCGTCATCTTCCACGAAAGATTCAAAGTTTACCGAAGACTCTGTAAGTTCCTGTGCCTTGGCGGTCACAGCCGCCTCTTCCATGGCCTCGTCGGGAGCTACACCGTCTTGC
>DXHA01000056.1 GCA_019113675.1 Candidatus Yaniella excrementigallinarum | reverse complement strand
GGCTTTTTTCGTCGAAATAGCGGGTCGATGTTTGTGCGGCTAGCATCGGCGACGATAAAGGTTGTCTAGCACACGCTCTTCACATCAATGACGCTAGCATGCATTTCTACCGGCACAGCCACCAATGATCCGCCAGGCTCAAGGATCAGCGTTGTGTTACGGATATCCAGAGTATTTCCAACGCCCTTGCGGATGGCTGCAATATAGTCGTGAAAGGTAGGGGCACCGTCCATGCTGCCATAGAAGCCACCACCGATATCGAGATAGTCCAACGTTAGACCTCGAGAGGTGATGATTTCGGCTGCTACGGTTGCTGCGGCACGATAAACATCCACACTTTGTGTGGCGGAATTGCGGTGCATATGCAGTCCTGCAATACGGACCCCGGCGGCATTGAGCTCTTGTATCGCTGCATCAAGTTCGCCGTTTTCGGCGTTGAATCCAAACCGGCTATGTTCCAAACCGCTTGTGCTTTGTCCCGGGCAGTAGGCTTCAAGGTCCCAGTTGACTCGCAGGCCCACCGCCAAGGAAGCATCTGGCATCCGGGTGGCAAATTCAGCCGTCCAGGAGACTTCTCGTTTGGCGTCCAGATTGATGATGGAGCCTTCACGAAGTGCCGACCATAGCTGTTGATGGCTTTTGATCGGACCATTATAAATAATATGTTCCGGTGTATACCCCAGAGCGATGGCTAATTGGTATTCGGTATCCGATACGACCTCGGCCCAGAGCCCACGATCTCGCATAAATCCGATAAGCCAAGGCAGCGGGTTGGTCTTAAACGAATACGATAAGATCGCGTTTGGCCAATGGGTGTCGACGGCATCCTGGAGGCGAGCAACGAAGCCTTCGAGTTTGGGAACATCAAGGACCAGAGCAGGCGTGGGTGGGTGGCTATTGCTCGTCTCTAATGTATGAGTCATAGCGTCTTTTGAGGTGTGCATATCAGGTTGGTCCTTTTACAGATGGCTCATGGTTGCATAACTCGGGCTGCACGGGAAAAATAATCGCCGATGTCACTAACGGCTTGCTGTACTTGTTTAAACGATCGTTCATAGACTTGCGTCGACCGACCGTAGGGATCCTCAACCTCGTATAACCGTTCTGCACCCAATCGAGGAACAACCCCGCGCATCCGCATCACAATCTGTGCTGCACCGACTGCAGGATTGTCGTTGCCGTTACGTATCCCGGCAAGCTGAGCATCTTGAATGTGGCCAACGATGTGGGCAAATTCAAGAAGCGTGAATGCCCGCCGCACAGCGGTTGGCTGCAATTGAGCAGCGGCTCGTCGGTGGTTGAGCTCCATTCCAAGAATTAGATCGGCCTGAGAAACCGCTGCTTTCGTCAGCGCCGTTGCCCTATGGTCGGCCGCAGTCATATACCCCATTCGCACTGCGACCATTTGGGCTTGTTCTGGCATTGTGTCGCCAACCAGAGCGAATGTTCCCACGCTGGTGCTAGTAAAACGTGCCGGGTCAAGTCCAGTATTGAATAGCCCGGCTGCCAACGGTGACCTACACAGATTGCCAGTACACACGGTCAGAATATGAAACGTCATGGAATTCTCTGCTTTGCTGGCGTATCCGTGTCGGTGTATCTGTATGCGGTGATACCGGACATGTCAGAACTTTTAACGGAAAGCTTGTTACCAATCAGCCCAAGAACGTCGCCTTCAATGTGTTGCATAGCTTCCATGGCCTGCTGAAAATCCTGTCGTTTGGTTTGCCCTATGGCGGTCACCAGCAGTGTGCCGGAGGTATAACCCGATAGCACTATCGCATCGGTTACCGGTAAAATTGGTGGGGCGTCAATGAGCACATAGTCAACTTGTTGTTCCAAATCTTCAAGTAGTGTTTTCATGGCATGCGAGCCAAGCAGCTCACTGGGATTTGGCGGGACACGACCTGCTGGTAATACCAAAAGATCATCGGTGCCCCAAGGTTGGACCACATCTTCCAGCTCAGCTGCACCAATGAGCACATCACTCATGCCCACGGCGCCTTCAATACCCATCAGTTGGGCTAAACGCGGTTTACGTAAATCAGCTTCCACCAAAGCAACTCGGGCACCAGACTGTGCCAAGACCACGGCCAGATTTCCTACCACATGGGTCTTGCCCTCACCCGGGGTAGCACTGGAGACCATAAAGACTCGGGTACTATCACCGGCACCTAAAAATTGGAGGTTGGTGCGCAAAATGCGGAACGCCTCAGCACGCGGACTACCTGGATCATCATGTACCACCAATGGGCGATGAGAAATATGATCGTCATTCGCAATACCCCCGACTACTGGTACATCGGTGAGTTGTTCTAAGCCGTCAATGGTATGGATACGTGTATCAGTGATGCCACGCAGCACCGCAATACCGATACCGATGAGCCCACCCAATACAATGCCAGCCAGGCCGTTGAGCCAGAGCTTCGGACTGGTGGGGTCGGAAGGAACTTGGCCTGGATCGATTATTCGAACTTGTATCGGACTATCCCCACCGGCGTCGGAAATTTCAATTTCGTTTTCTACTACATCAATGAAGACATCCCCGGTGGTATTGGCAATAGCTGCAGCCACTTGCGGATCAGCGTCCTGTGCCGTAATTTCTATGAGCACTGAATCTGGTGGCGAGCTCACTGTCAATCGATCTTTGAGTTGTTTGATGGAAAAATCGTTGTTGAGTTCTTGAGCAACTTTATCCAATACGACCGCGGTGGTGGCTACGTCAATATAGCTAGTAACGGCAGTTTGGGCGAAACTTGCCCCTTGCAGTAGGTCGTCATTTGCCCCTGATGTACCAGCACGAACAGAAACGTACAGGCTCGCAGTTGATTCGTATTTAGCAGTAAGTAGCGCCGAGAGGCCTAGGGCCAGCAGCAACCCAACCAGCATGGATGTGAGAACGACTAGCCAGTTTTTTACTAAGATCTGAAAGTATTGACTCGGCTCCACAGATGTGTCCTTTCGCTGAAGATCCAATAGCTGGGGGTGTTTTGCTTGTATTTGTTGAAACATCAGCAACCTCGACTCATAGCAAATTTGGCCATTGCGCCAGTTTCATAGACGAATTGTCGAGCCCATTGCAGTACCGATAACGACAGCACTTCATCGTCAACCACAGAAATCTGACCGTCAAAACACCGCTGGAAATACCAGGAGCTCCGGGTGGCATGTGGGCGCATCGTGACAATAGCTACTGAATCCCACTGCTTTGCGCCAGCCAGTTGGGCCCACTGACGGGCCTCTCCCCGAGTGGTTTCCGGCTGCGGTGAGATACAATGCACCTCAAAATCTTGCTCTGCAGAACAGAAGGCATGCAGCCGGTTTGTTGGCGTCACTGTCACCACAAGATGGTCACTAGCTCCCGTTTCGATCATGGCAATCCCTTTGGCGAGGCGTTCCGGAGTGGCTTCGCCTAGTACATACACCGCGTCAACATTTTGTATCGAGTTCGCAGAGCTGATGGCGGTTGGGAAAACCAGCCAGCGCACCATCAATAGAAGCCATCCGATAAGCACAGCGATAATCACCCACACGATGAGACGACCGCTGCGCCGTCTTGGCTGCCTTGAGGTGCGATCAGTGATGTTCATAAGTGCAACTCTGGCGTGTGAGGCTGATTGGGTATTGGGTGTTGTGCAAGGCTTTCGAAGCCAACGACGTCTTCATGTTTGACTGCGGTATATCCGTGCCGGTACTGGCACCATGGTGTCGGGTTGGTGTGGCCGCTTAGCGAGGCAATATAGTAACCGGGGATATCAGCGCCGGCGAGATGGTTGAAAGGATATCCCCCGCCGAACCGCGGGTTAATGTCTAAAACATAGTTTTCACCGCTCGCGGTGCGCATTATGTCTACATCGATGAGGCCCTGGGGGCCTAGTGCCGCGGCCAATGTTTCGGCAAGGTCGAAGAACTCGGCAGGATCAATGGTTTGGCACACACTAGTTTCACCACCGCGCATCGCCAGTTTACGCCGTGCCAGCACCCCGGCCACTACTCCACCCTCAAGCGGACATACAATGTCTACCCCATATTCATGCCCTTCGATAGCCGGTTGAACTACCAGGGTACTCGGGTCGTGGGCAGTTTGTAATAACCAATATTTGAACTCATGGCGGCTCAACCGTTGCAGACCAGAAGAACCACTGCCCCAGCGATCTTTAACAATCACATCAGAGCCTTCGGACAAAACCTGCTCCACCCCGATTGTGTCCGATACCAGTGCGGTCTTCGGCGTTTTGAGTCCCATACCGGTTAGCATCTGCCAGGTGGCGTATTTATCGGCACAACCTCGATGCTTTACCGCGGTTAGAGTAGGCACGATAATGCCCATCGCTCGGATTTCATCTGCTAAACCGGTGGCCAAGGCGGTTAGTTCATAGTCATTGAGTGAAAAAAATAGGCGGGGTTGCAGCTCGGCCAGTGCAGTCAATAATCGTTGACGGTACTGCTGGGTTTCATACCGTGGCATGCGAACGAAGCGATCGGCAACGGCCACTGATGGTGCGTTGGGATCATTTTCCATCACTATAACTTCGCCCTCGATACCGGCCGCGCGCAATGCCTGTTGAAACCAGCGCACTAAATATACGCGACGTCCTGCCGAACCAATCACAATACGCATATCAGTCATCTCCTTGTAGATGTAGCACATAATGTTCGTGATCATCTGGTTGTGCGGCAGCTTCTGGTGCCAGGGAAAATCCCAACTCTTTACATAGACTGGCGGCAACCGTATGGGTTTTAGGTACCTTGACGTAGAGCCGTCGGCTGTCATAACTGCGAGCCCGATAAATCAGCCGGTTCATTACCAACCGTGAATAATCGCTATCGTGTAAGGCCGGGTCGCCATACATATATAAGCTAAGTTCCGTGGTGCCAACGCCATAAAGCCCTGCAACAGCGACGATATGATGTGCGCCGTTGCAGTACACCCAATCGCGGCGCCGCTCACGGGTCGCCACAGCTTTTTCGCCGGAAGTTTGTGCATCAAAAGATGGTCCCGAGCCAATGGAGTTGCCATTTCGGTCCTCGGGGTTTCTAATCCAGGTCAGCTCTACGGGCATGATCCGGTCGTTTAACGATTTTTCGATGAGCCCGTCATCAGGTGGGTTGCCAACAAACATCTCCACTGTGGTTAGTCCGTCAGCGGCAACATCGCCACGGCTAAATACCTTGGCTACGGTTTTGCATAGAATTTTGAGATCCAATATGAAGCTTCGGGCTTCGACATAGTTCACATCAAGTTCTAAACGCTGCTGCCAGTCGAGGCTGTTTCTGCCACTGATCTGGGCTAAACCAGTTATGCCAGGAAGTACTTCATGACGTCGGGCTTGTCGGGGCGAATAGTGTTGCAAATATTCGGTCTTCAACGGACGTGGTCCGACAAGGCTCATCTGTCCACCCAGCACATTTAACAACGACGGCAATTCATCAAGACTTGTCGCCCGTAAAGTGTAACCAAACGAGGTCATCCGCTGATCATCAGTGAATCTGCCGGTGGCTGGGTCTTCATCCAGCATGCTACGAAATTTATAGAGCGTAAAAATTTTGCCGTCTCGGCCGGGACGGTCTTGTCGAAAAAGCACCGGCGAACCTAGTTTGAGCCAAACAGTTAATGCCACCACCACAAAAACCGGTGAGAGCACGACCAGACCCAGCGCTGAGCCCACAATGTCTATACTGCGCTTGACGAGGTCATACGGTTTGCGAGGCCGGCTCATGAGACACTCCGAATGCGCATCCTGCTGTGAACAACAGTGTCTAGAGCTGTAAGAACGGAATCGAATTGGCGTTGTGTCATAGCTGAGCCACTGGGCAGAGTGAGTCCGCGTTCAAAAAGCTGTTGTGCTGTACCGGTGATCTTGCCTGGGTAGTGCACAAATGCCGGTTGCAGGTGCATCGGTTTCCAGAGCGGTCGGGTTTCAATATTGGCCTGTTCTAAGACTCGCTGTAGTTGTTGCGGTGTTACAGGTGCCGTTATTGGGTCAATAATGATTGAGGTCAACCAGCAATTATCTGCTGAATCATCGCCGCCAAAGATTTCAATTCCCGGGACATCCGCGAAATAACTGCGGTATTGCTCGCGCCATGCTCGCCGTCGCTGGAGCATAGCTGTCAATCGGTTTAGTTGAGCCAGACCTAACGCGGCAAGCAGATTGCTCATTCGGTAGTTGTAGCCCACCTCTACGTGTTCGTAGTGAGTCACGGGCTGTCGAGCTTGGGTAGCCAAGTATCGTGCCTTATCGGCAAAGGCGACATCGTCAGTAAATAACATGCCGCCGCCAGAGGTCGTCATGATTTTATTGCCGTTAAACGAAGTGATAGCCGCCTGACCAAAGCTACCGGCGGGTTGCCCGTGGTGTTGGGCGCCAAGCGACTCGGCGGCATCGGCGAGGACTGGTACGCCGTAGCGTTGAGCTATCGGCAGGATTGCACTGTAGTCGGCGGCCTTGCCGAAAAGATCTACCGGTATAATTGCGGCAACCTGCTGATTTTCTGCGCTCAGTTGCTGCAGCGATTTTTCCAGTAAAACGGGGTCCATATTCCCGGTGGTTATATCGCTATCTACAAAATACGGGGTCGCTCCGGTATAGACAATGGCATTGGTGGTGGCGGCAAAAGTCATCGTTGAGGTGATCACCGTATGGCCCGGCCGTACACCTAAGCCCAACAGGCCAAGGTGCAGCGCTGCGGTGCCAGAGCTTAATGCCACAGCGTATTGGACACCAACGCGTTGGGCCATGGCGTGTTCGAATGCATCAATGTGTGGTCCGGCAGGCGCGATCCAACCACTGCGCATAGCATCCGATACTGCTTGGTGTTCATACTCGGTCACATCAGGAGGCGACAGGAAAAGGCGTTCACTCATACGTTTGTTGCTCCCTTTGCTTCCATAATCGCCGACATCCAAATATCGACATCGATCAGCTCAGGGGCAAGTGGTTCGACAGTGACGTGGGCGATTTTTTCGTGAAACGGCCGTTCAAGCAATTCGTTGTGATCCACCAGCTCTTCGTGCAGCTTTTCTCCTTCACGTAGCCCGGTGTAAATAATTTCAACATCTTTGCCCGAAGCCGCAATGATTCGCTTGGCAATGTCCAAAATTCTGACCGGCTCACCCATATCTAGGATCATGACTTCACCGGGTCGACCAATACCGCCGGCCTGCACCACCAACTGGCAGGCCTCCGGGATCGTCATAAAATAGCGGGTTACGTCAGGGTGAGTCACCGTCAGCGGCCCACCCTTTTCAACAAGTGCCATGAAGGTGGGTAGCATCGATCCTCGGCTGCCAATCACATTGCCAAATCTGACTGACAAGTATGGTCGGCCTGTTTCATGGGCTGCCCATGCAGTAATTTTTTCGGCTGTCCGTTTCGAGTGCCCCAACACGCTCGTTGGATTGGCTGCCTTATCCGTCGATATGTTAATAAAGGTCTCGACGTCATGGGCCATAGCTGCCGCCACGACATTGCTGGTGCCCATCACGTTGGTTTTCCACGCTTCAGCTGGAAATTGCTCTAGCACGGGTAGATGTTTCAGCGCCGCAGCGTGGAAAACGACCTGGGGACGGCGGGATGCAAAGAGCTCAAATAATGCTTGTTTGTCCCGAACGCAACCTAAACAATCTCGTCACTGTCAAGTAATCCGTGACCACTGATGTCGAGCTGAGCTGATTGCAGACCTGTCTCGTCGTGGTCCAGCATAATAAGTTCCGCAGGTGAAAATTCCGAGATCTGGCGACTCAGTTCAGCACCAATCGAACCACCAGCTCCCGTAACCAATACGCGTTTACCGGTAAGAAAGCCCGCTATTGTATCAATGTCGGTATCGATGCTCTTGCGCCCCATCAAATCTTCGATGGACACTTTACGTAGGTCATTGACCTCAATTGGGCCTTCCATCAAACGCTGAATGGTTGGAAGTCGCAGCACCCGCAAACCAAGACGCTCACCACAATCGGTGAGTTTATGAAGAAGTTCTGGCGATGGTTCAGCTACTGCTATGATCAGAACTTTGGCCCCGGTGACTTTTGCCAGATCACTGATTTGGGTGCTGTCACCTAGCACGGCGATGCCATGCAAAATCAATTTCCTTTTAGTTGGATCGTCATCGATCAGCCCTACAACACGAATAGGTGACTTTGGGTCATGCATTACCGTTCGTATCGCAATCTCGCCGGCTGGGCCAGCACCAACTACCAATGCCGGGGTAGCTTCGTGTTGCGGATGTCGGGCACGTTCAACAACGATCCGATAGACATAGCGTGTGCCCAGCATCAATAAGGCAGCGATCGGAGCGCCGATAACGATCAAACTTCTTGGAATACCGGTTTGAATATTTGCTGTCAGTAGCAGTACAGAGGTCCCAACGGTTATAAGTACCGCGGTGACCATGACGGTTCGTGTTTCTTGAAACGAACCGTAGTCGTATTTGCCCCTATATAGACCCAGGGCATAGCCCAAACAAATAAAAGCGATTGCGGTGAATACAGCAAGCATTAAAGTCGGCCACCAAGACGGTGCGGTTATCTCGAACTCAAATCGCAGCAATGAAGCTAAAAGCAGGCTCAGCACCCAGCATGCAGCATCCGAAGCAGCTCGATTTAACGATTCGATGCGCGCGTGACGCATAGTTGTCGATTGTGTTGGAGGTTCTACTATGGTGTTCAAATCAACAACCTACCCTCAGCGGTTTTACGCACACCGGTAGTAAATGATTGCCTAAAATACCTAGGCCACCGGTGGATCCCAATAGATGATGTATTTATCGCAGTACCGGGTTATGTCTCCTTACATACAGCTCTGGCAGGAGCTCCCATAGGTTTGCCAAACGGTTCCAAAGCCGCAGTAGTTGCCCTCAAAAACTCAGTCGAGTGCCGATGTGGTTTCGTAGTTCCCATTCTCTCGAATGTAAATAAGCGCAAACACTACACCTCCATGAACACACAAAGGTTAGGACAAATGACAACATGAAAGATTACCTATAAATCTGCAAGATATGCTGAAACACTTAAATCTTGTAGTTATACCGTGTACAAAATTCATCGTACCCAATTCGGGCATGAAACACATCACTTTTGAGGGTGATCTCAAGGGTGATCTTGGCTCAGGCGCGCACGATTCAAGTGGTATATTTGCCATCCAACTCGGAGCCAAAGCCCACGCCAGACTTGGCCTCAATGCACTATTGCACAACAGATTTCTTGGCTGACAAACCCACCAGTGCGAATGACGGTTTCGTCTAGTATCTGCACCAAGTACAGTTGCAAGTCCTAGCCTTAATCCATATTCGAGGAAGAAAGGACTAGTGACATGACCGAGAACGATGCAGAATTCTATAGTGGTTCTGAAGAACCTGATCTAGAAGAACCAGAAGACGGCCGAGAAAGCTATCCACCCGTTGAAGGCTCCTCTGATGAGCCAGAGACCCTCGATGCGCAAGATCCTTTACGTGGCACCGAAGGTGTGCTGTCTGATACAGAGGGTCCCACTACGCTCACTGGTCAGGAGACAGAACCACTACTTGATGATGATTGGGCTATTGCCGAAGAAAATGTAGTGGATGAAACCGAGCTTGAAGAAGAGCTCGACGAAGATCTTGAATAGGTGAGATGTTTAGACTCGATCACGAAAAGGGCGGAGCGTGAAACTATTTCACGCTCCGCCCTTATTTTTCGTTGTTTTATAGGTACGGCTCTGATGCTGTATCTAGTGCTGCCATATGTTCGTCAGACAGCTGTAGCTTAGGAGCCGCAACCAAAGCCTCTAGTTGGTCAACAACTCTTGCCGATGCGATAGGTGCGGTCACGCCTTTAGCCAGCAGCCAGGCCAATGCTACAGATGCCGGTGCAGCATCAAGGTCACTGGCGACTGTCACGAGACCTTCCACGAGGTTTAGTCCATCTTCGTTGGCATAAGCAGAAAGTTGTCCGGCACGGTCTACACCTTCGAAGTCTTCTAGGTTACGGTATTTGCCGGTCAGTAGTCCTGCTGCCAGTGAGAAGTACGGGAAGACTGCTAAGTCATTTTGTTCGGCAACAACCCCGTAGCCATCGGCGCCTTCAACATCTTTGCGGTGGGCTAGTGAGTAGTTTGGTTGGATCGCTGATGGAACGGTGAGGCCTTCTTCTTTTGCGGCTGCGATCCAGGCTTGCTGCCGCTGTGGGCTAAGATTTGATAAACCGATGTGGCGGATTTTGCCGTCTTGTACTAGCTGGTCAAAGGCCCGAGCCAGCTGTTGTGCTGATTGTGTTTCGTCATCGTAGTGTGCGTAGTAGAGGTCGATGCGGTCGGTTTGTAGGCGGCGTAATGAGGCGTCGACTGCTTCTCGCACGTTTTCTTCTGATAAACCGGGCTGTTGATCCCAACCGCCAACTTTTGTTGCAAGAAAAAACTCGTCGCGATTGCGACGAGCGTGGAAGTAGTTACCCAGCACGGTTTCGGATTCGCCACCATTATTACCAGGTGCCCATGCGGAGTAGCCATCTGCAGTGTCGACGTGGGCTCCCCCGGCGTCAAGGAATGCATCGAGTACAGCGAAGGATTGGTCTTCGTTTGAGGTCCAGCCGAATGTGTTGCCACCGAGGGCCAGCTGGAGGTCCGGGTTGATGAGTTGTTTATCAGCCATTGGGTGTCCTTTCATCGAACGTGTTTTCCCCCAGGCTACTTGGTGGAGGTAGTGGCGTATATGACGATCTTCACCGGTTCTCAAAACGGTGTGCTGAACCTAGGCTGAATAGTATTCGCATAGTAAAGGAGCGCAGCAGAATGTATTTCAAGAGGCAACTGCCCCATCCGAGCGAACTTCGTGAGCTGATGCAATTCAAGAAGCCTGAGCTCAATCCTGTCAAGCGCCGGTTGCAGAAGGCTTTGACCATTGATGATTTGCGGGCCATTGCTAAGCGACGCACACCGAAGGCGCCGTTTGATTACACTGAGGGCGCTGCTGAGGCTGAAATTTCTATTGCTCGGGCTCGTCAGGCTTTTGAAGATATTGAATTTCATCCAGATATTCTGCGTGGCACTTCCGAGATTGATACCTCAGTCGAGGTTTTAGGTGGCCCGAGTGCTCTGCCTTTTGGTATTGCGCCCACCGGGTTTTCTCGCATGATGCAGACCGAAGGTGAGATCGCTGGTGCCAGTGCTGCTGGCGAGGCGGGTATTCCATTTAGTTTGTCCACCCTGGGGACAGTGTCGATTGAAGAAGTGAAGTCAGTAAACCCGCAGGGTCGTAACTGGTTCCAGCTGTATGTGATGGAAGACCGGGATAAGTCTTATGATCTGGTGAAGCGTGCTGACGCAGCCGGTTTCGATACGTTGTTCTTCACCGTGGATACCCCGATCGCAGGGAACCGAATGCGGGATACCCGCAATGGTTTTTCGATTCCACCCCAGTTAACCGCTAAGACGATTGTGAATGCTATCCCGCGGCCACAGTGGTGGATCAATTTCTTGACGACCCGCAAATTAGAATTCGCTTCATTATCGGATACTGGCGGTACTGTTTCCGATTTGATTAGTCAGGTATTTGATCCCACAATTGCTCGACATGACTTGAGCACTATTCGTGAAATGTGGCCGGGCAATATTGTGGTCAAAGGTATCCAGACTTTATCCGATGCCAAGAATATGGTTGATGCCGGCGTTGATGGCATCGTGCTGTCTAATCACGGCGGACGTCAATTGGATAGGGCCCCTGTACCATTCCATCTGCTGCCTGAAGTAGTGCGTGAGGTCGGCGATGACACCACAATCATGATGGACACTGGCGTAATGAATGGTGCAGACGTAGTTGCTGCCCACGCGTTAGGCGCCGATTTCGTGTTGGTCGGCCGCGCGTGGCTCTATGGCTTGATGGCTGGCGCCCGTGCCGGTGTAGACAGGATGATCGAGATTCTAGATTCCGATATTCGTCGCACGATGGGACTGCTTGGCACCAGCACCGTTGATGAACTTGGACCCCAGCATGTCACGCAGATGACTCGCCTGATGCCTCGAGAGATCACGGCTAGAACCAGTCGCTAATATTCACGCTCCGGTGTTGGTAGCTCTTATCTACCAGCCCGGAGCTTTGCTCTAGCTGCCGTTAGCTTTTCAGCTGCAGCTGCTTCAACGTAGACAAACATCAGCAGTGCACCAAGTACCGCAAGGGCTCCCAATACTGCGCCTGCAATAACGTCATGCGGGAAGTGGTGGCCGGCAAGCACGCGTGCGACAGCTTCAATGATCGCTAGTGGGAAGGTCAGATAAGCCAACCATGGGATAGCAAAAGCCAATCCCATGGCTAGGCCAAAGGCGATAACCGTGTGGTTTGATGGGTATGAAAAATTGCCAACATCTGGGCAGTTGCCACCGGTTTCAAACAGGTTGCAGGGGCGAACTTTGCCATAAGTCTCTTTGAGAAACAGTTTGTTGATGGCATAGACAACTATCGTAGCTACGCCACCAAATATTAGCCTGACAAACGCAAGATGCTCCTTTTTGAGCAGCGTTCGCAACATCATAATCACATAGACGGCAACCATGGCCAGAATCGCGACCTGGGAGACGACGTAGCCAATATCAAGCCAAGGTTCGACCGCCACGGCTTGAGACACCTTGATGCTCCATGCCGGGACATCGATGAGTGCACCAACAACTGCTGCGACCAGTAACCAGATCAATACTGGTCCTACGATCTGTCTTGTTTTTCCCAAGGGTGGCCTCACACATTCGCACAGGATTTTTGTCCGCCGAGCGGCGGTAGATGATCGTATTTACTCTACTGCCGATGATCCGGGGACACCGAATTAACTCGTCGATTGAGAAACCAGAGACGACACCTGCCAGCTCCAGTTTTCCACATCCTTTTATGGCACGACCCATGACTGTGACAGTGGGCATACCCTGAGATACCTCAGCCGCTGATTAACGTTTTGAGGTATGCCGTTTTGATTCACCGTTTTCGTCTTACCGTCATGTTTATTGCTTCAGGTCTCTTCTTCCTTACGGCATGTGGACCTTCAGATAGCACAGACCAAACCTGCCAAAGGCTCGATGATTTACAGCAAGAACTTGCTAAATTTGAACAAGACCCGCCTGAGGACGCAGACCAACGCTGGATTGCAGCCGAAAGCATTGCCGCGGAATTCGACAATATACGTGACAGTACGCAGAACCCCGAACTCGCAGAGGCGGCAGATGCCTTCTCCGAGTTCTATTGGGCTGCACTACAGGTGCACTACAGGTGCACTCAGACAACCTGCTGTTGGCTCCAGATCAGATATTATATGAAGTCGCTGAGCAAATAGGCGTGCAACGGTTCAATTCTGCCAATATGACCTACGATCGAGTCTGTATAAGCTAGCGTCGCTTATTTTTATACCCACGCCCAGCTATATGCGATGGCGAATGCGCAGACCAGCACACCCAATAACAACTGGTAGCCGGCAAGGATGGCTAAGGTATTGAGGTCGGCAACTTGAGGTCAAATCGACAAGTGCGGTAGAGATCAAAAGCAGAGCGATGGCAAAAAGTATTGGGCTAAATCGCCTGCTGACGATAGCTAATCCCGGGGGTCATGGAGGTTTGTGTCATGCTGCACCTGCACCATTGTGCACACTGGGTGAGTTAATGGATATAGACACGTGGGACACCACGTGCGGGACTTCTTGGCCAACTGTCGACCAGGCATCAAAAATGACTGACAGGACATCGGATAGATCGCCGCGCAGGATGGTTGCATAGTGTTCGCTGGTTACGGTCAGTCCCGATGCTTTGGCTTCATCAACGGCCGCCATGATTGGTTCCATATGCGAACTACCGTCATCGGCCAGTGGATAAAGCGACCATGCCGCGGCAACGATCACACCACTTTTTGCCAAGTGCACGTCTTTTTCTGCTGGGATTCGTCCGGGAACCAGCTGGCATGTTGCTTCTCCTGGGCAGCCACGGGAAAGCAATAAATGACTGGTGAGATGCTGCCCATCAGAATCTAGTGTCGCCGAATGAATGAGCGTTGCTGCATAAGCTGCCAACTGTGGAGCGGCGTCGCCGGATTTTACTCCCACATAGGTAGACACTTCTCCGGTAGCAATTTCTATACCGGTATCGGGCTCATCCAGCTGTAGTATGCGGTGTGTTTCTTTAAGTGCGTCCAGGATGATGCGTTCAAAATCGTTGCTATGTGGGTGGACGCTGATGCGCATCCCAATGCCGATTTGTTTGGGTGATAACGTCTGACCACTCAAGGTGGTCTCCCTTCCGACCACCGGTCTCTTAGTTTATTAAGAGCTTCGAACCTCTCCCTACGCCAGCATGATCTGGATCAGGTGATTTCGGGTCTGCGGCATCTCCGCACTCTCAGCACTAGTGTTTCAGTGCACCCCGGGGTCTATATGTGACACCACCATAGCTCGTGGTCAGCCGGTTTAGTCAACGTCGCGTGTTCCTACCGTGTTTCAAGCTGATTAGAGTGGTGCCATGGCTGACACAGTGAAGGTCTTTGCACACCGCGGCGATAGCGCACTGTTTGCGGAGAACACCAGGGCAGCCTTTGCCCATGCCCTTGCTATTGGGGCCCACGGTATTGAGACCGATATACAACTATCCGCCGATGGTCATCCGGTCTGTTGGCATGACACCACTGTGGATCGTACTTCGAATGGTCGTGGTCCGGTTCGTGATCACAGCTTAGATGAATTGCGCGAACTGGATGTGTGCTCCTGGAAGTATCCGGCTTCAACATTGCCTTCGCAATACGGAACAAGCAGCAACCAACTGATGACCTTGGATGAGTTGACCAAAATGCTCTTCGAAGCGGACCGTCCCGTTGAACTCGCCTTGGAAATGAAGATCAGTGATGGCAATGAACACCAGATCGCCGAGTGCATAGTGGACTGGTTACAGCGTTGGGGCTGGGATCCTGATTCGGGCACGCTTGGTGGTGCAACCAGTCAAGTGAGTCTTTCTGTCATGAGCTTTTCTCTGAAAGCTCTGGCCGTGGTGGAAACCGCTGTCCCGGCGGCAAGGCTATGCCCGCTGTTTAGTACTAAAAATCGTGAGGCGCTGCAGATTGGCAAGCCGAGTTGGCACGGGCCAGATCAATTATTGGGGCCATCCGTTGGCTGGGTGTCACGCTATGAATCTGTTGTGAAATCGTGGCTGGCTGCCGGGCGTACCTTGCGAATCTGGACGGTTGAAACCGAGCAGCAGTTGCGCCGTATCCAGCGCCTCGGTATCCAACAGGTCACCGTCAATGATCCTGCGTGGGCACTGCAATATTTGAAAGAACAGACCCCCAACCTGCATTATATTCACCGTGTGTATCGGCGCATACGAAGTATGATCCCTAGCCTAGGTCGGCGAAACCCTTAGGAAATGCTAACTTACACCAGACTGATCTGCGTTAGCACTGAACTATAGAGGATTAGACCCCTTCCACCGGATCGCCAGCCAAAAGCAGGTTAGCTTCTCAACCTTTGGGTACTAACCCAGCCCGATCGCATGTTCTTGGATAATCAAAAATGTCCCTGGCAGGTACCAGGGACATTTTTTTTAATGACGGTTACTCAGCAAGCTTCGGCTCTGGAAGCCTCGACTCAGAGTCGGTTGGGGTATCGTCAGTTTCGAATGGATTGTCGTTAGGCGTGTCAACATCGAATTCACTTTCGTTCGGCGAAGTACCGAAACTTGAACCGCCCATCACGGCTTCGTTCACACGCTGTTCAAATTCTTGTTCGGTAATAATGTCTGAGTCGTCAGGGCGCTGAGGAGCCTCAGTGTCACCCCATTTAGAGAATTTTAGAGAGACATCATCTTCATTTGTGATTTCTTTGATCTTGGGAGCATCAGGGTCGGCTTCAAGAACCAGCTCCTGACCTTCTTCTTCGCCTTCGTAGATCCAAACGTCCTGGTCATTACGTATTTCGTGGGTTCCTTCATCTGAGAGCTTTTCACGTTCTACCGGGCTCTCACCGTCATCGCCGTCTTCCCATGAGTCCTGCAGTTCATCAAGTAGGGTACGAATATCGAAGCTATCCCCAACGGCAGCATCGTTTTCCAGTTCATCGCTGTAATCCAACCATGAGTCGGAGAACTCATCGCTAAGTTCGTTAAGCATTTCTTCTTCTTGAGCGGAGAAACCGAAGCTCTGCTGTTCAAGAAGCCCGAATATTGCGTTTCCGGACAGGTATGCTTCGTCGCCTCCGAAGCCAATCATGAGATCGTTATCGTCAAGGCTTATGGCGGTGCCAGAGCCGTCGAGTGCACCATAGATTCTGAGATCAGAAAGCTCATCACCGATCATTTGTCGCATAGCGTCTGCGCTTTCTGGTTCCACTTTTGCGAAGTCGTCCAGGTCGGCAGTCATTGTGACCGAACCTGCTTCTTCCATGCTTTGCCACATCAGATCATCAATTTCTGACAGCAACGGTGGATTTTCTAGATCTGGACCAAAAAGGCCTGCACAGCCGGTCAGTGCTAGGAGCGACGCCGAAGCGGTACCTGTCAACGCGATTCGAATGCCTGTCTTCATATACTTTTCTCCGTTATGTATGTATCTGTCATCGTGTTTTTGAGATATCGGCTCACTTCGAACGTCGTGGCCGCGTTGAGCGTACCACGCTTGAAAGAGATTTTAGTTACTTTAAAGTTCACTTTGAATAGTCTTTATAAATTCTTGATAATCAGAGGGATAAGTGGAACCATCAGTGCAAAAGCAATAAGGCCACAGCCGGCCAACATATAGGTGCGCCACTTGATGAATATGCCGGCACGCACCAATTGGTCATGCCACAGTAGCGTGGCCAGTGAGGCCCACGGAGTGATGATGGGCCCGGCGTTGGTGCCGATCAGTAGCGCCAGGTAGCCAGTAGCGGAGTTGACGGCGGGTTCTAGTGCGAGAAATGCCGGGATGTTGTTGATGAGGTTGCTCAGCCCAGCCCCGGCCCAAGCGAGCCCGACCAAACCGTTGGCAGTCTGTTCGAAATCGCCGAGCAATGATATAACCAGCGTGGCTCCACCGAGCGAATTTGCTGCGGTTGCCGCCGTAGAAAAGACCGTTGCCAATAACAAGGACTGCCAGGGTACCAACCCGATACCCACCAAATTTTTGCGTAGCACTAAGGTCGCCACCAATAAGAGTGTTGCCGCAACGGAACTAGATATCCAGTATGGAATTGGCGATGCCAGTAGCGGCAACAGCACCGCAAGAATCGTCAAAGCAATGGTTCGCAACGGGTCGGGGACAAGTTGTTGATGTGGCTCAGTCACTAGGTCCAGCGCGTTCCGTCGTCCTCGTCGATTCACTAACCACGAGGCCCCCAGGGCCACGAAGATCGCTAAGATGGCCGGGGCAAACGCTTGCTGAGCGTAGTCGAAAGTGGAGAAAAACGCTGGACCGCTCACTGCCAGCAGATTAGTGAGATTGGAGACTGGTAAAGGTAAGGACGCAATGTTAGCGATCCAGACTACCGCCAGGCCAATAGCCACAAGGTGCAAACTGTTTCTGCGAGCCACTGCTACGGCCAGCGGAGTTATCAGAATTGCCGTGGTGTCTAGGGACAAAAAGACTGTTGAGACAATGCTGAGCACAATGAGCCCGAACCACAGTACTCGTTGCCGTGCCACACCTGACGCCGGTGCCATAGCTTCCAGCCCCGCGGTGATTGCCTCGAATGCTTGTACTTTAGCTGCGATATTGACTACCACGGACATACCGATAACAAAAACAAAGATCGGCAGCAGTCGAGTGGCAAGCGTGATTGCTTCAGCACGATCAGTGAAGAATAACAGTGCCCCACCAGCGATGGTGGCGACAACTCCGATGACATTCCACTTCACACACGGGCCTTTTCACTACTGAGCTTTACTAAGCGACTCATTGAAAAACCTCGGTGGGCTAAAGTTTTCGCCCACCGAGGTCTATATGTTGTTAGGCACCAACAGATGCACGACGTCCCTGCATTGGATCGGTTTGTTCTATATATGAGCCGACCCGAAGCACGGTAGCTTCATCAAAGGCTCTGCCAATGATTTGCAAGCCAACCGGCAGATCATCTTCCAACCCGACGGGAACGTTCAATGCCGGCAAACCTGTTAGGTTGCTGGGCCCGGTGAATCGGATGAAGTTATCGATCAAGTCCACCTCGGTGCCGTTGAGGTTTGCCGTCGAAGAACCAATATCGGGTGCCATAACCGGCAAGGATGGAGCAATAATCACATCGACTTGCTGCATGGCGGCAGCGAACTCTTGTTTGAGTTGACGACGAGCTTGTTGTGCCTGCAGGAAGTCCACCGATGAGAAGAGTTCTCCAAGTTCAAAGAGGAATCGAATGTCATCGCCGAAATCATCGGGCCGGTTGAGCAGGTCATTATGGTGGATGGTCGAGGCTTCGGAAAGACTGGTAGCAAGTTCAGTCCACTCTGCATAGGCCAGGCTAGGGATTTTCACTTCCTTCAGCACGGCTCCACGGCTGACCAGCTCATCGATTTGTTTGCGCACTAGTGTCTCGATTGGAGAATCAACGTCGCGGAAGAAATAATCTTCTTCCACACCGATGACCAGTCCTTTGGGGTCTCCGCCTAAACCGGACAGATAATCATCGACTGGCACATTAACTGCAGTGGGATCGCGTGGGTCAAAGCCGGCAATGCCTTGCAGTGTTGCAGCAGCATCAGCAACGCTCTTGGACATTGGTCCAATGTGGTCAAGCGACCAGGCCAGCGGGTAACAACCGTATTTGGCTACCCGCCCGTGGGTTGGTTTCAGACCTACCAGTCCGCAAACCGCCGAGGGGATGCGAATCGATCCGGCGGTGTCAGTTCCCAGAGTTGTAAAGGAGCCATTTGATGCGACGGCGGCGCCTGAACCACCACTGGAGCCTCCAGGGATCTTGTCCAGATTCCAGGGGTTATGTACTGGACCAAAGTGTGGTGAGTTATTATCGATGCCCCATGCATATTCATGCATGTTTAACTTCCCGGTGAGCACTGCGCCGGCTTCCCGTAGATTAACCACAACAGAGGCATCATCCTGGGAAACAAAATCCCCGTGAATTTTTGAAGCCATGGTGCTGACTTCGCCACCGATATAAATATTGTCTTTGATAGCCATCGGGATGCCATGCAATGGCCCCCGGTAGTTACCGGCGGCAATTTCTTCTTCAGCCTGCTTGGCTTCTGCCAGGGCTTGGTCATCTCGGAAACTGATGTAGGAATTTACTGTGTCGTTGAGCTCGTGTGCGTGATCCAGCAGGGCCTGTGTGAGATCAACAGGCGAGACTTCCCTACTCTCGATCAGACCGGCAACTTCGGTAGTGGTCTTGGTTAGTAGTTCTTTAGCCAACGTGATCACCACCGGGAATGTTGCGTAGAGCAATATCTGCGTCATCGACCTGGATATCGGTTAGGTCGCCTTTGAGTTCTTGGATTTGAGCCCACTTGGCTTCCAGTAGCTGCAAATGCGCCTGACTAGGATGGATCCCTTTGGCTGCGAGCGCATCTTTGACTGAAATTGTCATTGATCCTCCTGACTAATTTCAAAAGGGCACGGGTGTGTGTTTCTGCCGATTGCAGATCGTGCCCGAATCAATGAGTTCCACATGAACCAATGCCGAGCCTAGGTGACTTGCATCACACTAGCAAGGGTGCGATGGTTGGTGCCGTGGCTTATGCATCGTAGGTGATGAGCAGTTTTCCTGGGACGCTGGGCTGTTTCAGTGCCTGCGGCAGCAGTCGCAGGGGTATACGCTGGGCAATTTGGGAATGCAACCGGCCAGCTCGAAGATGTTCAAAGACCGGGGCGAAAAGGTTGGCCAGGGTCGCCTGCGGGACCGTATGAATGATGTCGCGAAGCCGGAACATGGCAACGGATTTCTCCTGGTAATCCGTGAAACATGCCGCGGGCAATGGTTCTCCCGATAGCAGACCGTAGTGCACAAGTACTCCACCGGCCTGCAACTGGTCCATCAGGGCTGGACCAAGCGCTCCCCCAACACTATCGAAAATGACATCGCAACCCGTGGGCCCGGTTGCCCGGCGAAGTCGCTGTTGCCATCTGGAGTCGCCGGTGCTAATAACCTCGCGCCAGAGGTTTGGGTTCGCCACTGTTCGTCCCGGCGTTCCGCGCGTCGAACCTACCGGCTGTATGCCTCGGTAGTCCAATAGCTCAGCCAACTGGCCCGCGATCGTTGAGGTGGCGGCCGTGATCGCAACGTGTTGCACCGAGCCTGTGCAGTAACGCTGCACCATGAGCAGCGCGGTCAGCGGATTGATATAGGCGAAGCAGGCAACATCATCGGGGATATCGTCGGGGACTGGAACGC
>DXHA01000055.1 GCA_019113675.1 Candidatus Yaniella excrementigallinarum | reverse complement strand
AGTCGTGCAATCTGCCTATGATACGGCATCAGGGGTCCGGGCTGTATTTCCGTCAGCAGGGCAAGGCATTGGCGATTGGAGCCTATGAACATAGGCCCATAGAGGTCCGCCAAGATGAACTGGCAACAGCTGCCACTGCAGATCAAACTGGTGTACAACCTTCCATTCATCCTTTTACCTATGATGATTTTGCCCCGACATGGCAGGAAGTGCAGCGAATATATCCGGCGGTACGCTCGGCCGGGTTAGATGAATCTCGATCGTTTAATGGGATTTTCTCGTTTACTCCAGATGGAGATCCACTGTTGGGCCATTCCAACGTGGTAGATGGCGTTTGGGTTGCACAGGCTGTTTGGGTGACGGCTTCGGTGGGTGTTGCACAGGTGGTCGCTGAATGGATCACAACTGGCAATCCGGGCATTGACACGGCGGACTTGGACTTGGCCCGATTTGATCCCAGGCTGCTGTCAACGGAATTTACCCGAGAAAAAGGGCTGGAATCTTACGATCAAGTTTATGATGTTCGGCATTCTCGGATGCCGTCTGTCAAGTTGCGCCGTCACCGGACTTCGCCGTTCTATTTTCAGCAGAAGTTGGCAGGTGCCCACTTCGTTGAAGCCAACGGTTGGGAGCGTCCACTATGGCTAGAAGACAACCGTCGAGTATTAGAAGAACAAGATTTGCACTTTCCCAAGATTCCGGGCTGGGACGCCACCGAGTTTTCTGATGTGGCGTTGGCCGAAGCCTGGGCGACACGCAACTGCGTGGCCATGTATGACATGTCATCGCTCATGCGATTGCGTGTTGTCGGCAGTGATGCTTCGGCATTGTTAGAAAGAGTTACCACCAATAGGGTTTCCAAGACTCCGGGATCGGTGACGTATTCGCTGATGTTGGAGGAAAACGGCGGAATACTGTCAGACATTACAGTTACCAGAGTCGCCGATACGGAGTATTTTATCGGTGCTAATAGCCATCGAGATCTGGTGCATCTACACAACAATATTCGTAGCGCAGAAGACGTTACTGTAACCGATATTTCGCCAGGTACCTGCTGTATCGGACTGTGGGGGCCACAGGCTCGAGAGGTATTGGCGCAGCTGACCGACGACGATATTAGCCATGAGTCGTTGGGATATTTCAAAGCTAAACATCTACATGTTGCGGCAGTACCTGTGCTGGCCCTGCGGGTATCTTATGTTGGTGAACTCGGCTGGGAGCTATACACAACGGCTGATCATGGTTCGCGGTTGTGGGATGAGGTCTATAACGCTGGCTTATCGTCAGGCATTGTCATTGGCGGACGTTTAGCCTTTAACTCGTTGCGACTGGAGAAAGGCTACCGTGCCTACGGTGCTGACATGACCCGTGAACACCGTCCGCAACAGGCTGGTTTAGGGTTCGCAGTAGGGAAGAAGAAAACAGACTATTTAGGGTATGACGCCCTGGAGCAACCGCCGATGACGCAGCAGCAAATGGTGTCACTGACATCTGATTTGCCACACGGAGCACCTGAGGCTGGTTCGCCGGTGCGTAGCGTAACTGGTCGGCTCATCGGATATACAGCATCTTCAGATTTTGGCTACACCGTCGGCAAGACGATTACCTATGCATGGTTGGATCCAGACTTTACTGAACCGGGCACTGAAGTAGTTATTACGCATTTTAATCGGTCGGTGCCTGCAACAGTCGCTGTGGACCCCATCTATGATCCACAGGGTGACAAGATCCGGAGATAACTCTTCCGGGATTACATCGTTTTGGGGTAGATAACCCAATGTATCTACCCCAAAACTGCGTTGAACCATTAACTAAACATCGGGTCGGCTGCCTTAGGGGCTCCGATACCCGGATCAATTTGATGTGGCCCCGCTGCCGATGGGCGAATATCAAAATCAAAGATTGCGGTCGGAATGTAAACCGTTGAACATGAGTTCGGGATGTCTACTACCGATGAAAGACGTCCTTCAATAGGGGCTGCTCCCAGTAAGAGATAGGCTTGTTCCTTGGAATAGCCGAACTTGGACAGATACTCGATCGCATGCAATATAGCCCGCTGATACGACAGGTGTGAATCTAGATAGCGTTGTTCACCATCCAGTGTTACCGATGTGCCAGAAAACGAGATCCATTCACTAAATTGCGGGTCCTGGCGACCTGGCATAAAGATGGCGTTTTCCGAGACCCCGTAGGTTTCCATGCCCCCTTTAATGAGGTCGACGTGGATATCCATAAACCCGCCCATTTCGATGCCACCACAAAAGGTAATTTCTCCGTCACCCTGTGAGAAATGGAGGTCTCCGACGGAAAAGTTTGCACCATCAACATAGACGGGATAAAAAGCGCGTGTCCCTTTGGTTAGGTTCTTAATATCTTGATTCCCGCCATTTTCGCGTGGGGGTGCAGTACGAGCAGCTTCGCCGCCGACGCGGTCCCATTCGCTTCTTGGCAGTCCGCCTAGCACCGCTTTATCAGGTTCAGGCGGTAGCGCCAATGGCGGTACACGGTCAGGATCGGTGGCGATTAGCGCACCTTCACGTTTATTCCACTTAGCTAACATTTCTGCGCTAGGCGCCGTGGCCATAATCCCAGGGTGGGTGAGCCCTTCGAAGCGAACTTCTGGGATATGACGTGAGCTAGCCCATGGGCCATGAAAATCCCATACCGCTTTATAGGCGTCAGGGAACTGGTCAACCAGGAAACTGCCACCATTTGATCTAGCAAAAATGCCGGTATAGCCCCAACCCTGGCCGGCCAGTGGGCCTTGTTCTTGTGGAATTGGGCCGACATCGAGAATATCTACGATTAGTAGGTCGCCTGGTTCTGCTCCTTCGATGCGGAATGGACCAGATAGCCCGTGAACTATTTTCATGGGTGCGTTGAGAATATCTTCGGCGGAGTCATCATTTTTGATAGCGCCGTCGAACCATTCCCGGGAGTCGACCCGGAAGGTGTCACCGGGTTTTACGCTATCTACCGGAGGGATTTCTGGGTGATACCGGTTGTGCCCAATTTTTTCCTGGTCAGTAAAAGGTTTAGCTGAATCGAGTGGAAAAATATTGCCAAGCATGGAAAATGCTCCTACCTTCCTCTATGGCCTCTCTATGGCCGTGGCAGCTTTTGATGTAAGGGATTGTGCGTTGTTGCGGTGGCACGGCGTTTAGTCGTGCGTGTGCCCGTAACCGAATTGACTACTTCTGGTTGCTCTGCGGTAGCCTTCGTAGCGTCGATGGCCCGCATCCGTGCAGATTTGGCCTGTGAGGGCCCAATCGCGGGGATGGTCCCGGTTGCTTGTTGACCACAATTTGGACAGGCAATCGAACCGGGTTTGTCGTGCATTGGATAAAAAGCCTCGAAGACATCGCCCTCGGGGCATCTGAAATCATAGAGCGGCATGGCACCTGAGCCTTTCAGTGATGAGCTGTGCCTGATGATTCGAGTCAAACATAATGTGATCTGAATCACAACCAGGTTGCTCTGGATGCCCATTAAAGCTGGCGCTCCCATTCGCCCTAACGACACTTGGCCGTTGACAAAAGCTAGGCACTCAAGCGTAGTCTGCCAATATGAGTGGCCGAAAGATTGTGATCAAAAGAATTTATGACGACGTAGATGACGCCGATGGCCAGCGAGTCTTGGTCGATCGGTTATGGCCACGAGGGGTAAGCAAAAAGCGGGCGCAGCTAGATTATTGGTTCAAAGATGTTGCGCCCAGTCCTGAGCTTCGGTCGTGGTGGGATCACGATCCGGAGCACATGGATGAGTTTGCGGATCGCTATGAGCAGGAGCTCTCCGATGATAAGCATGCTAGTCAGGTCGATGAGCTTATAGAGTTGATCCATGCTCACCCCAGGGTGACGTTATTATATGCAGCTAAAGATGAGACGGTGAACCACGCTCGTGTCCTGCAGAGTTACCTCAGAAGGCACAGCTGATGGGAGACCCTGCCTGCTGGCTTGACCAGATATGTCCTGAGTGTGGCGCAATGCTTGAGGCACCGGATGCACCGTCATTGGTTGTGACCTGTTGGCGCTGTGATGCTCAGGTTCGCTTTGGCGACGAAGGCCCGGAGGTTGTGAAGCCGGCACTCTGATGCCGGGCCGTCAAGCAGCTCTCGTCGCCGAGACTTTTCTTGCCTTTTGATGAAGTTTGGGTAACCGGTGAATAGGGCCCAAAAATGTCAGCTATCCATCTTGACAGTGACGCAACCCACATCTATTGTGAATGCAACGGCGTTGCAATCATCGCAACTGTGTCGAGTCAACGCCATGGTTAGTAGAGCTAGAGACCCCACGTTTCTCTAGTTATTACCAAAGAACCACCGCTATGTGTCAGCACCGAGGACACGGGCTGACAGAACTCGAAGGAGAATACTATGGCTAATGCCACGGCAATCAGCGAATTAGAACGTCTGAAGACCCTTCACAACGGGGAAAAGCAGCCCTTGACTTTTTCGGATGCTGAGTTTGAGCGTCGTCTTGGCGGTCTACGGTCGATCATGTCCGAAAAGGGCCTTGATGCTGTTATCCTGACCAGCTACCACAACATCAAGTACTATTCCGATTTCTTGTTCACCTACTTTGGTCGGTCATATGCCTTAGTCGTGACCCAGCAGGAATCCATCACGGTCACTGCAAATATTGACGCCGGTATGCCGTGGCGTACCAGCTATGGTGACAACATCGTTTACACCGACTGGCGTCGCGATAACTTCTACTATGGCCTGCAAGAAGCGCTGAATCGTCAGGGTATTAGTGCCAAGCGCATTGGTGTTGAAGACGATACTTTGCCAACCATGCAGCGCCAGGCCATCCAAGATACTTTCCCAGCTGCTGAGTTGCTGGATGTTTCCCAGGCCACCATGCGTCAGCGCATGATTAAATCCGCCGAAGAAATTGAAGTCATCAAACACAGCGCCCGTATCGGCGATATCGGTGGCGAAGCAATCCGCGAGGCAATTCGCGAAGGTATCTCCGAATACGAGGTTGCCCTGGTGGGTGTTGAGGCGATGACTCATGAGATCGCCAAAACTTTCCCGAACCAGGAAGTCCGCGATACTTGGGTATGGTTCCAGTCCGGCATTAATACTGACGGTGCACATAACTGGGCCACCACTCGCAAAATACAGCGCGGTGACCTGCTGTCGCTCAACTGCTTCCCGATGACTTCCGGCTACTACACTGCGCTGGAACGTACACTGACTCTGGGCGAACCAGATGCACGTACGCTAGAACTGTGGAAAGCTAACGTCGAGGTCCATGAAGCCGGGCTGGAGCTGATCAAACCAGGTGCTGCATGCAAGGACATCGCCCACGAACTCAATGAAATTTTCATTGGTCACGGTCTTTTGCCAAACCGTACCTTTGGTTACGGCCACTCCTTCGGTGTACTGTCGCACTACTATGGTCGCGAAGCTGGTCTGGAACTGCGCGAGGACATTGACACCGTCTTAGAACCAGGCATGGTTGTTTCCATGGAACCCATGATCACCGTCATGGAAGGCGAACCTGGGGCAGGTGGCTACCGTGAACACGACATCCTTGTTGTTGGAGAAGATGGCGCCGAGAACATTACTAAGTTCCCATTCGGTCCAGAACATAACATCATTGACGCCTAAATTAGACTTGGTTAGGTCTTGATACCGCTTGACCGAGGGTGCACATAGTGTGTGGAAATGGCCCCCGACCTATTCAAACTGGTCGGGGGTCTTTGCACGCTGCGATATACGGTATTGCTTTTGAATACTAGGGACTCCACCGTGGCGCAGCTTCGACAAGTTCTTGCGAATACGGATGCTGAGGTCGATTAATCACTTGTTCTGCAGGCCCGGTTTCTACCACATTGCCCTTGGTTATGACAGCGACAGTGTCAGACATATGTTCCACGACCCCTAGATCATGAGTGATGAACAGATAACTGGTTCCGGTGTCGACTTGAAGCTGGTCTAACAGATCCAGTACGGTCGCCTGAACGGAGACGTCCAAGGCCGAGACGGGCTCGTCTAAAATCAAAACTTCTGGGTTGGGTGCCAGCGCTCGTGCAATAGCAAGCCGTTGACGCTGACCTCCAGATAACTCACTGGGATGTCTGCCCAGGAGGGTATTGTCGAGTTCAACCATGTCTAAGAGTTCGATGGCACGTTGTCTGTATTGTCGCGAGCGTGTAGTAGTACCCCTCGATATGGCATTAACTAAAATTTGGGATACCGAATACCGCGGATCAAACGATGCCAACGGGTCTTGATAGATCGCGCCGAGATAGCCCCGTAGCGCTCGCCGGTCCACTTCTTTGGCCGGAGCGAAGTGTTGGCCAAAAATCTTCACGCTTCCGGTGTCCGGTGGGGTAAGGCCAAGGATCATGCGTGCAATCGTCGTCTTACCGGACCCTGACTCACCTACGAGGCCCAAAGTTGCACCTTTTGGGATGTTCAGCGACACATCGTCAACCGCAGTATGAGCCCCAAAAGTCTTAGACAAGCCAGTAACTTCGATCGCAGTGTCATCGGTGGACACACGGGTATCTGAAATGGGCTCACGGTTGGTCTTCCTGGTGCTGCGCTTGGCGGCTTTGGTCAGGGGAACAAAGCGCGGAACACCGCTGGGCACAGCATCCAAAAGTTGTTGAGTGTAGGCATGGGATGGGTCTGACAAAATGTCATGGGTCGGGCCAGCTTCCACAATCTGCCCGTGGCGCATTACGATGATGTCATCGGCGACGTGAGCAATCTGGGCTAGATCATGTGAGATTACGGCCAAAGCAATATTTTGTTGTGTTAGCTCGGCCAGCTGGTCCAACACCATACGCGTAAGCCGGGTATCAAGGGCGGTAGTAGCTTCATCAGCGATCACGACTGCCGGGTTAGCGATCAGCGCTTGGGCGATGAGGGCTCGCTGACGCATCCCGCCCGATAACTGTGGGCTCCGTTGCTCGGCGCGTAAAACCGGGTCGGGCATATCCATCTGCTCAAGTGCAGCAATTGCCTGCCGTTTACGGTATTTGCGGGACCCTGAAAGACTATCGGCTATTTCACGATGAATAGGCCGCAGTGGGTCCAGGCTGCTTAGCGCATCCTGCTGGATCATCGAAACCTGTTTACCACGGATCTGACGCCATCGTTTATCGGTCAGGTTGCGAGCATCAGTGCCCAATATTTTCAGCTTGTCGGCGGTTACGGTTCCGCCGGTCAGCCCCAACAGGCTGCGTGCCGTCACCGACTTGCCCGAACCTGATTCGCCCACAATTCCCAGCGCTCTGCCCGGTGTGAGCGAAAATGAAACATTCTTGACGGCTTCGATAGGATCTGTGCCACGACCTGGAAACGTCACAGATAGGTTCGTTACCTCAATGGCAGATTGATTCATGCAGAGCTCCTGGTAACAGACCGGCCCAGCAGGGTAGCCCCGGCTGCGATGATCACAATTGCCACGCCCGGAAATACTGTCATCCACCAAGCAAAATGTAGATAGGTGCGCCCGTGAGCCAGCATCGCACCCCACTCCGGGGCTGGTGGAGGAGTTCCTAGCCCTAAAAACGATAGGGCAGAGGCCCAGATGACAGCTTGTCCAATGCCCAAAGTGATCAGTGCTAGCAGAGTCGATAGCGTATTAGGGATCAGATGGTTTCGCACTTTTTGCCACTGTGAATGGCCAAGCACGGTGGCTGCATCGAACATTTCGGAGTTGACTAGAGTCCACAGTTGCGTTCGAATCAGACGTGCGTATCCCGGGGCGGTAGACAGCCCAACTGCGATAATGGCCGGCGTGGTACCGGGCCCTGTAAACGCAATTATTAGCAGCGCCAATAACAACGCAGGAATAGCATAGAGGACTTCCAGCAGCCGCAGGACCGTCGCGTCGATCCAGCGTGGTCCGAAAGCAGCAACCACTGCTAATAGGATGGCGATGCCCATACCCAACGCGGTGGCTGAAATACCGATGGTCAACGAGTCAGCAGTTCCATGGATAACTCGGGTATACACATCACGGCCGGATTCATCGGTGCCAAATGGATGATCTAGTGAAGGGGTTTGAAAAGCTTCGGCTGGATCCACGGCTAGGGGATTGTTGGGGGCAAGCACACCTGGAAAGAAAGCAGCGACTACGATGAGACTGACAAATACCAACCCGAAGACTTTTGCGGTGCGGCTCACTGGTGCTCACCTCGAGACGCTGCAGGATTGATCAACGCTTCGATAGCTTCAACCAGCAGCATGACGACCATGTAGATCAGCGCGGAAAATAAAGCGATACCGGTCACCATTGGCATATCTCTGGACAATACCGCCCCTAACAGGGACCGTCCCAGACCGGGGCGAGCAAAGACTTCTTCCACAACTACGGCACCGGACATCGAGGTAGCTACAGCCCACCCCGTAAGGTTTAGCGCCGGTAGTGCAGCGTGACGGAAACCGTGGCGTAAAAAGACCTGACCCTTCGAAGCCCCGCGTGCCCGAGCCGCCAGGGCAAAGGGTGAGTTCATGGCCGTGACTAAACTATCCCGCATTATTTGAGCCAAGAACCCAGACAGCGGTATCGCCAAAGTGATGGCGGGTAATATCATCCCGATCGTCGTGCCGGTATCGACGGCAGGCAACCAGCCTAACCAGGTCGAAAAAATAATGATCAGCATGGCCCCTAACCAGAAGTGGGGTACCGCAGCGGCGACGACCTCAATAACCGTTCCCGTAGCTTGGCCAATCCGATTGGAACGAGCGGCGATGGAAGCCATTATAAAAGCAATACCCCAAGCAACCAGCAGGGACACCAAGGTCAACCGCAGGGTTGCCGGCAGCGCTTCGGCCATAACGTCCACCACTGGACGGTGTTGCGTGTATGAGGTGCCTAAATCACCAGTCACTAACTGGACCAAGTACAGGCCGTATTGCACCAGCATCGGGTCGTTGAGATGGTACTGCTCACGTGCGGCCTCCAGTGCCTCGGCGGAAGCCTGGGAACCGGGTCCTCCCATAATGGCTTCAGCAGGATCACCTGGGATCAACCGGATTGCAATAAATATTGCCGTGGCTACTAGCCACAATAGGATCGCCGCTGCACCGACCCGACGGCCCAACCAACCCAGTAGCTGCATGAGTTACTGATCGAGCCAAACATTGTAGTAGTCAGGTGCAGCAATAGCCGAAGTGTCGCCCATGCCTTTCACATCGGAGGCGTATAAGAAGTGGTTCTGTTGGTCATACAGCGGCAGTACGTAGTAGTTTTCTAATACTTTCTGTTGGGCCTGCTCATACAAATCTGCTCGCTCAGTATTGTCGGTAGTTTGTTCGGCTTGATCAAGGAGCTCATCTAGCTCTGAATCAGATACCTGAGCGTTATTTGCAAAATAACCAGATGGGGCTGGTTCGATGGAATCAGAGTGGTACAAGATGCCCAAGACCGAAGGACCAACCTTGGTATACGGTGCTGAAACGAGGTTATAGTCATGGTCTCCCAGCGCGGCGTACCAGCTGGACAGATCCAGCAGGTCGATGTTCATATCAAAGCCAACTTCAGCTGCTTGCGCCTGGAACTGCTCAAATAACGACTGTTCAGCTGGAACCGATTGGTTGGTAGAAACTGGCATTGAGATCTCCAGGCGCTCACCGTTTTTCACTCGGACACCATCTTCGTCTCGTGCCGTCCACCCAGCCTCGTCTAGTAACGCATTTGCTTCGTCGACATCTTGATAAAACAGCGAGTCATCGGAATATTGCATCGGCTCAACTGAAGACAGTAACGAATATGAGCGGGGCGCAGTGTCAAAGAAGAGAGCTTCGAGACCACCATCGACGTCGACGGAGCGAATGAATGCTTCACGAACCAATGGGTCGTCAAATGGTGCTTGCGAAGAGTTCAGCTCGATACGATTCGAGGCGCCTGGACGTGGGGCGTCTAAGTGCCCAATATCGGCATCTTCAGCAGATTGGATGGTATCGGGCTGAGCATTATCGATCACATCGACCTCACCAGATTGTAGAGCCGAATAGCGGGTGGAGGCCTCAGGGATCATCCGCCAGGTAATACCATCCAGGTATGCCTGATCATATTTGCGATCGGAGTCTACAGGCAGTGTGTAGTTTTCGTTACGAACCAAGTTGATCTGCTGGTCCCGTTCCCAGGAGTCGACCTTGAATGGGCCGGTGCCTACCGGGGCTTCGCAGTTGTCCGGGATTTCACGGGATAATGCGTCAGGCGACTGGATAGCAGTCCAATGCATCGACAACGACTCTTCAAGAGCATTATCTGGGGCGCTTAGATGTAGCTCTGCAACTAACTCGTCAACAAGCTCAACGCTTTCGACGTTTTCCACTGCTAGGTAACCGGTTGAAGATGCGGTATCGGGATCTTGTAGATGCTCAATATTGGCTTTAATGGCCTCTGCGGTGAGCTTTGTACCGTCATGGAAAGTGATCCCATCGGTCAGAGTAATTGTGTGGGTTAGACCGTCGTCGGAAACTTCTGAACTCTCGGCAAGCCAGGGGATAATCTCGTCATCCTCGTCTTTGGTGAACAGGGTTTCGAGATACTGGGTGGAGATCAGCCCCTGCGGGTAGTTACCGCCGTAATGCGGATCTAAACAGTCGGGCTCAGCATCACCAGATGCATAAATGAGCGTACCGCCAGTTTGAGGTTCCGGACTAGCTGGGTTTTCAGACTCTTGGTCTGAACCACCACCAGTGCTATTACTGCATCCAGCCAATGCAAGGGCGCTTAGAACTGCTGTAGCCAAGATCTTCAGAGGTGAAAACGAGGTTTTTGCCATACCGGCTAGTCTACGTCTGCTACAGGGCATGGAAAGTTAAAGCAGGGTCATATACGCGACGCATTTCGGTGGTAACGGACATTCTGAGACGGTGAGGACCAGTTTAAACACGTCGAGTGGGACCAATGGTGCGATAAGTTCCAACGACCATCGGATTGATGTTCGCAGCCAACTGAGGGTTATCTGCCGTCGCACCCTATTATAAGGTATACCCCCTCTAGTATGCTGGGCGGATGGCTACAAAAGATCTGACCCAAGAGACATTCCAAGAAACCATCGAAAGCAATGACATTGTGCTGGTCGACTGGTGGGCCGAGTGGTGTGGACCATGCAAAATGTTTGCTCCGGTCTATGATGACATATCGCAAAAACACGACGATATTGTGTTCGGCAAAATCGATACTGAAGACCAACAACAGCTTGCTGCAGCGGCCGGTATTTCCTCTATTCCAACGTTAATGGCATTTCGCGAGAATGTGCTGGTATTTTCCCAACCGGGTGCAATCAATGCCCAACAGCTTGAACAGCTCATCGAGCAGGTACGCGAGTTGGACATGGAAGACGTCCACAAACAAGTTGAAGAAGCCCGCCAGAAGGCTGAACAGGATAGTAACTAACGATCCCGAAAATCGGTTGCCGCCATGCGCGGCCCGAAACGCGAAAAGCGCATCCCGGAAGCATAAATAAGCCTGACTAGACGTTGCCGATGTCCAGCCCAGGGCTCAAGGAGCTCTAACATTCCTGCGTCATCGGTGCGTCTTCCAGTCAGCGCTTCGCCGATATGGTGGGCAAGATGAAAATCACCCACCGACAACAAATCAGCGGCTCCGTGGGTGCGCTGTAGTGTTTCTGCAATCGTCCACGGACCAATGCCTCGTAATGTCTCCAGCCCACGAACAATAACGTCTAAGGGCTGATGGGCTAGCCGGTGTAACGCAGGAGCCCGAGACGCCACAGTTTGCAATGTGCGAGCCAAAAATGGTTGCACCCAGCCGGCATGCCACTGCCAGGAGGCAATTTTCAATATTGCTTCGGGACTGGGGGCAAGTCGTGGTGCCGGTTCGCCTGCCGGAGATGGTTGACCAAACGTATTAGCTAGCCAGCGCCATGAAGCGCGCGCTTGTCGTTGGGTGACTTTTTGTTCTAACACCACGGTAAATAACTCTTCAACCAGTTGACCGGTCGCCATTAACCGCATACCCGGATTTTGTCTTCTGGCTTCTAAAACCGCTGTTGGAAGCAAGTGTGCAGTCTGGTCCAACAGCTCATCAAATGCCGCCCAAGCAGCCAAGGATGGCTCATCTACACCCAGCAACACTGGCATATACTCAACGACGGCTGCGATAGCGGCGTCGTCTTGTCTAGCCCATATGTCGTAGCGAATTTCAGCGGCGTTGACCGTAGAACGTGGGTGATGAATGGCTACGGTTACCGGGCCGTTGGATGCCGGCTGAAAAGACAACCAGCTCACCCCGTTGTTCGTTGCTGCCGTAGGATCTGCAGTTCCACGAACTAGCGGGGCGAAATTTTGCGCGACATCCACGGCAACCCCCGGTAGCAACACTGCAGAATAATCTGGTTGCTGTGTGAAGTTCATGGCGATTTATAACCTCCTGAAAACCGTGGTACCGCCACAAAGGGTAGCGTGGAATTATGAGCCCAAAACAGCCTACGCCAGCCACACCGAAGTACGCAGAGACGATTCTAGAACTCATCGGTAATACCCCGTTGGTCAAACTCAACTCCATCGGCTCCGATGTTAAACCGACTATCCTTGTCAAATGCGAGTTTATGAACCCGGGTGGGTCCATTAAAGATCGTATTGCTCTCAAAATGATCGAACGCGCTGAAGCTGAGGGCAAACTTACCACCGGCGGTACCGTAGTTGAGCCGACCTCTGGAAACACCGGGGTTGGGCTTGCGATGGTCGCACAACAAAAGGGTTACCGATCGGTCTTTATTACACCGGATAAAGTTGCTCAAGAAAAACGTGATGTTCTCAAAGCGTACGGGGCCGACGTCGTAGTCTCGGAAAGCTCTGTCGCCCCAGAGTCATCGAACTCATATTATGGTATTTCCGACCGTTTAGAGCAGAGCATTGATGGAGCCTACCAACCAAACCAGTTCTTTAATGCCGCCGCCCCCGAGTCACACTATGAAACGACGGGCCCGGAAATCTGGCAAGATACAGCCGGGAAGGTCACTCATGTAGTGGTTGGCGCAGGTACAGGTGGCACGATGACCGGTGCCGGCCGATACCTGCACGACGTTTCTGCCAAACGGGATGTCGGACCGGTACAAGTTGTTGTTGCAGATCCATCAGGCTCGGTATATTCCGGAGGGGCTGGTCGGCCCTATTTTGTAGAAGGGGTAGGCGAAGACATGTGGCCGGGCAATTATGACCCGGAAGTACCAGACTCAATTCATGCCGTAACCGATGCTGAGGCTTTCCACTATGCGCGTCGTTTGGCCGCTGAAGAAGGCATTTTGGCCGGTGGCTCATCTGGTATGGCGATTGCTGCCGCCCTCAAAGAAGCCGAGCAGCTAACCGAGGATGACTTGATGGTGGTGATCTTGCCCGATTCTGGACGCGGTTATTTAGGTAAAATCTTTTCAGAAACTTGGCTGCAAAGCCACGGTTTTGACACCAACGCCCCAGAACCCGTGGCACCACAGCGCATCGGCACCGCATACTTGGACGGCACGGACCCAGCCGTGACACAGACCGAAGCTCCAAGCGCAGAGGTACCAGCCTTAGAGTTACAAGTTGGCGAACTCATTGCCCAGAAAACCTCGTGGTTACCTGGTGCTCTGCCCGAGGTGGTTGTCGCATTGCTGGACGCACCAGTTGCAGATGCTGTTTCCACCATGAACCGCTACGGTATCGATGCCATCCCAGTGGTTGATGCGGTACAACAGCAGTACCGGATTGGTGAGATACGCGGCGCCGTCACCGTAGATAATCTGATGCAGCAGCTGGCGGCTGGTCAAATCAGTGCTGCGACAATGGTGGGTGATACCGAGCTAACTTCCCTGCCATTAGTAGGCAAAATGACCAAGCTATCAGAAGTCAAAACGGTTCTTGATACTGCACCGGCCGCGCTGGTCACCCGAGACGGCAATATTACCGGTGTCGTCTCGGCGCACGACATTTTGATGCATCTGATCGAACAGTAAGCTAGCCAGGAGATTTTTTCATGACATTTTTTGCTCAGCACAACACTGGTTTCAACACCAGGGCTATCCACGCGGGGCAAGAGCTTGACCCTGTATATGGTGCGGTAGTGCCGCCCATCCACCTATCATCGACCTATGCTCCAGAAGCTATCGGCAAACTGCGCCACGGATATGACTACGGGCGTGGCACCAACCCCACTCGCGATGCGCTCCAGCAGCAGATTGCCGCGCTGGAAACTGGCAATAATGAAACCGGTTTTGCCTACACCTTCTCTTCCGGGCTGGCAGCTGAAACCGCGCTACTGATGGCCGCATGCAAACCAGGTGATCGGGTAGTGGTAGGTAATGACGTCTACGGTGGGACCTACCGTCTCTTAGACCAAGTTATGGGAACATGGGACCTGGAACACCATGTAGTAGATATGTCCAACCTCGACCAAGTCCGCCAGGCGTTAGCCGCTGGCAAGACCCGCATTCTCTGGGTGGAGACCCCCACCAATCCGATGATGCATGTTGCAGATATTGCAGCACTATCCGAACTGGCAAAGGAATTTGAAACCCTGCTGGTAGTTGACAACACCTTTGCCACGCCTTATCTGCAGTTGCCGTTGCAACTGGGTGCTGACGTCGTGGTGCACTCGACAACTAAATATATGGGTGGGCATTCTGACACCATCGGTGGTGCAGTGGTCACCGAAAATGCTGAACTAGCCCAGGCTGTGAACTTCCAGCAATACGCAGCTGGTGCCTCAAATTCACCGATGGATGCCTATCTGGTTACCAGGGGGTTGAAAACGTTAGGCGTGCGCATGGATCGTCATGTATCTAATGCCACGGCCATCGCCGAATGGCTATACGAACACCCCGGTGTTGAAGCTGTCCATTATCCAGGACTAGAGGACCATCCCGGTCACCAAATCGCCAAAAAACAGATGGCCGGTTTCGGTGGCATGGTGGCAGTGCAGTTCAAAGACGGCGTCGAAGCAACCCGCAAAGTTGCAGAGTCAACCCATGTATTTCGCTTAGCGGAATCACTTGGGGGCGTGGAATCCCTACTGAATTATCCAACCGCTATGACACATGCCTCGGTAGAAGACACTGAGTTAGCTGTACCAAATAATCTGATCCGGTTGTCCGTAGGTATTGAAGACATTGATGATTTAATTGGGGACCTTGACCAAGCTCTAAAGGGGCTTTAAAACCCAGTCGATTATACGATTCGCCGGATTTGGCCTAGAATAGAACAGCTCAGCTAGATCCGGCTTCTTCCTTTAAACTTGTACTCCAGTCAATGGGACTGTTGAGTGTGCGTAGCGTGATTTGCAAGGAACATACCCGGATCCTTGAAACACTTTACGAAACTAGGAAGTCTTGTTGACCGAACACTCTTTGCTGCCCGAAACTAATAACTCTTTTGACACCCTCAATCTTGCTAAGCCCGTCATCAAAGCGTTGGAAGCTTTGGGCTATGAAACCCCATCACCTATTCAGGCACGGACCATTCCATTGCTCTTGGAAGGTCGCGACGTCGTAGGTCTGGCTCAGACGGGTACCGGGAAAACGGCAGCATTTGCGCTGCCTGCTCTGTCCAAATTAGCGGAAGCCGACCAAAAATATTCCGCTCCACAGGTCCTTGTGCTTGCGCCCACCCGCGAATTGGCATTGCAAGTTGCCGAAGCCTTTAGTTCTTATGCAGAACACGTCCCGTCTGCCTCAGTCGTTCCAGTATATGGTGGCTCTTCTTATGGGCCACAGCTGGCGGGACTGCGTCGAGGGGCTGCCATTGTGGTGGGAACCCCTGGTCGTGTCATTGATCACTTAGAACGTGGTTCCCTCGATCTGACCGACCTAAAATATTTGGTGCTTGACGAAGCAGATGAAATGCTGCGTATGGGCTTTGCTGAAGAAGTCGACCGGATCCTGTCTGAAACGCCACAAGATAAACAGACGGCGCTTTTTTCAGCCACCATGCCCAAGGCAATCCAGCGCATCACCGGCGATTACCTCAAAGAGCCGGTACAGGTACATATTGAGGGGCAATCGAAACCTGCCCAAAATATTCGTCAGCGGTACTTGCAGGTTACCCAACCGTGGAAACTTGAAGCGATGACCCGGCTGCTCGAAACTGAAAACACCGATGGCATCATTGCTTTTGTGCGCACCCGCAACATGACCGAGGAACTTACCAGCAAACTGGTCGCTCGCGGTTTTGCCGCCGCGGCAATTTCTGGTGACATTCCCCAGCACATCCGAGAGAAAACCGTAGAAGACCTGCGTGCAGGACGAATCGATATTTTAGTGGCAACCGATGTTGCCGCCCGTGGTCTGGATGTGGAACGCATCAGCCACGTCATCAACTACGACATCCCGCATGATACGTCATCCTATGTACACCGGATCGGACGTACCGGCCGTGCTGGACGGCAAGGCGATGCCATCTTATTAATGACTCCGCGAGAGCGTTATTTGTTGCGTTCTATTGAAAAAGCAACAAAACAGTCCGTTGAAGAAATGCAGCTTCCTACCCTGGAAGAGGTCAACGCCTCACGACGTGCAGCATTTTCTGAAAGCATCACCCAGACCATGTCAGCGCATGCCCAAGAACTAGCTGTTTATCGGGATCTAGTAGCTCACTATATTGCTGAACACGATGTGGCTGCGGTAGATATCGCAGCAGCACTTGCTTTGATGGCACAAGATGGACGTCCACTGGAAGCTCAAGAGCCCGACTTGCCGCCATTGAACTTGCGCGAGCGCCGTAAAGAACAGCGCGCAGAACGAAGCAGCCGTCCGAAACGGGCCACCAAAGAGGGCCATGCGACATACTGGATCGGTGTCGGACACAAGGATCGTGTGCGTCCCGGCAATATTGTCGGTGCTATCGCTAACGAAGGAAATCTGGATATTTCCGATATTGGAGATATTAGTATTCGGCCGACTTTTTCACTGGTCGAATTACCAGAAAACCTGTCAGCAAAACAGGAAGACGCATTGAGAAAGGCTGTGGTAGCAGGCCGAAGGCTCAATCTTCGGTTGGACCGTGGGGCACCGAAATCGTCTGGTTCCCGCGGGGGATCCCACGGTGGCTTCGACTCAGCACAACGTGGTCACAAGAAGAAACAACGCTGGTCGAAAGCCAAAAAACGGACTCATCAGCACACCTAAATAATGGCTAGGTGATCTTGAGCATAAACGAGTCCACGGATTTTGTCTTTTGAATATTTGTTGGTAAAGTCTTATCTCGTTGCCCCGATAGCTCAGTGGTAGAGCGCCATCTTGGTAAGATGGAGGTCCCGGGATCGATTCCCGGTCGGGGCTCTGATCGAAATAGCCTGCGAGCTTCGCAGGCTATTTTTATCCAAGACCAGTTTGACTGGCCTGGCTGTGTAGCTCAGTTGGTGAGAGCGCACGACTCATAATCGTGAGGTCGGCGGTTCGAATCCGCCCACAGCTACTACTGAAGGTCCCGCACAATTGTGCGGGACTTTTCATTTAAC
>DXHA01000054.1 GCA_019113675.1 Candidatus Yaniella excrementigallinarum | reverse complement strand
CAAGACTTTTCGCGGTGGCTTTCCGAAATCGCAACCGGCACTGAGTCCGACACCATGTTGCGATACGCGCCGACTAGATCAAACTCTATCGATGTCACGCACTCCCAGCCCAGTGGGCTCACCCAGTTTCTGTCTGCTCGGCGTACACGTTTGACCACACTGCTGCGAGATCAACCCGAAATGCATCGCAGCATTCAGACGGCTGAAGCTATCGACACCAAGGTGCGTGAGCTGCTAGCCGACCGGGGCATCAACGTTGGTTATCTGGCTGCTGGCCTAGCGACCTGGCGCTCAACCGAGGACGGCGTCAACCAACAGCTATCTGCACCGGTATTACTGGCACCGGTGCGTCTGGCTTCCCGCGCCAACCGCGATGATTACGATGTGCAAATCATCGGTCCCGCCCGGCTTAATCCCGCCTTGGTACGCTATTTCGAAAGTCAATACGGTATCACCTTAGACCCGCAAACTTACGAGGAAGCGGCTTACACCACGGCCAAGCTCGAACCATTACCCACATTGGATCTGCTACGCAGCCACACCGCAAAAGTACGTGGACTAGTGGTAGAACATCGCTTACTGATTTCGACGTTTGCTGATCTCTCGGACACAGCATCAAGCGAGGTAGTCGATCCAGACCACGCCGTCATCAATGGACTCTATGATGTTGCAGCCGGCACCGAAGAAGCCAGTTTTCCAGCAGAAGCTCCACAACTTTCCTTTGAGCCCACACCGTTGGATCAGCGCGACCCCGCCACCGAGACACTGGTCGTTGACTTGGATGACTCGCAGCAGCGGGCTGTTGATCATATTGTGGCTGGGGAATCATTGGTTGTCTCAGCCCCTCCCGGAACCGGGCAAACCCAAACCGCCGTCGGGGCAGCCGTCGGATTAGCTCAAGAGGGCAAACGCGTACTGGTCGTGGCAGAAAACACCTCAACGCTTTCCGAGTTTTCCAATCGATTAGCCGAAATACAACTTGACCCACTACTGTTGAGCGTCCAAGCTGATACTGGTCCAAAAGAGGTCACCGACCAGTTGGTGCGTTCCCTGCTATCGGCTGAACGCGCCAAAGAACCTGCGGTACGACGTATCCACGAAACGCTGCGCGATGTACGCCGCCAGCTACTAGAACACGGACGTTCTTTGCATGAGGTCCGAGAACGCTGGCAATGTTCTCCCATCCAAGCCATGAACGAGCTAGTCACACTGATGAATGCCGACCCGGCACCGGCCACAGCTGTGCGACTCAAGCGTTCCGTACTGGACGCCACAGTAGATCGTGAACAAGTCGCTGAACAATTGCGTTATGCCGCCGAACTTGGTGCATTTGAACAAAGCGCCACACAATCACCGTGGTATGGTGCACGTCTGCGCAACGTTCATGAAGCAGAAGCGGCATTCGAATTGGCACAACAGGTCAACGACCAGCTTTCTGAGGTTGCACCGCGGTTCGAAGCGGCAACCACACACGCTCAGCTGACCATGGGCACCACTATCACCGAGTGGACCAAACAGGTTGAACTGCTGCGCGAAGTACGCGATACCCTAGACAAGTTCACGCCAGATATTTTCGATCGTCCGGTAACCGACCTAATCGCTGCCACAGCCACGGGTTCCTGGCGCAAACAGCAGGGCATCGATATGTCGGCCATGACTCGCACACGTTTACGGTGGCTGGCCAGAGAATATATCCGTCCCGGTGTTGATATACCGAATTTGCATGACGCATTGGTCCAAGTGCAAAACCAGCTGAACGCTTGGACGCAATGGGCATCTTCAAAACGCAACCCGGTGATTCCTACCGGCATCGAATCTCTTGCCACAGATATTAATGAGCTCTTCGATAATCTCAATCAGCTACAAGACATGCTGGCACCAGCACCCACCGAAGCTGAGCATTTGACCAAGCTTGATGCCGGTACCCTCCACGAAGTGTTGTCGCAACTGGTAGCGGACTCCCACACCCTGCACACTCTGCCGGAGCGGACCATCGTCATCGACCAGCTCACCGAACAGGGGTTAGAGGAACTACTACATGATTTCCAAACGCGCGGTGTTACATCAGACCAGGTCACCTCAGAACTCGAGGTAGCATGGTGGCAATCTGCGCTAGAAGCTATGGTTTCAGCAGATGAGCATTTGGCCGCTACCAGCGGCACACAACTTGCTCGTTTGGAAGAAGAGTTTCGGATAGCCGATAGCGCCCACCTCGCGTCCGGGCCCTCTAGGGTACGGCACTCATTAGCTACAGTGTGGGAAAAAGCTACCAGAAGCTACCCAGATGCAGCCGACTCATTGCGTCGTCTACTGCGTACCGGCGGGGCCAATGTGGAAACCATTTTGAGCATCAACCCCCGGTTGTTGCAACCACTGGTACCTATCCTAACGACGTCACCACTTGCCCTGGCCGAACTGCCAGCCTCAGTCACCTTCGACACGGTCTTGGTCCTTGATGCCGAAACCATTGGGCTGGCAACCGGACTTGGCGCAATCTCACGTGCCGAACAGGTCGTGGCTTTTGGCGATGCCGTCTCAGGACGGCCTGTGGCATTCCAGGTCTCAATTGACCCGACCGCGCGGGCCTCACAGCCACGTCAAGCAGAATCTATGCACCGGGCGCTAACCCGTGTGCTACCTGTGGTGCCGCTGAAAACTTTACATCGCGGAGTTAATCAGTATTTGACCCGCATGCTTGGTCAGCAACTCTACGATGGCGCCCTTGACCGTGCTGCCACGCCACAAGAACTGGCCAGTGGCTCCCACGTAGGGCTCACCGCTGAATATCTCACCGAGCCTGGCAGCCCCGGAATGGGTGATGACGGCGTGGAATCTACCACCGCCGAGGTTACACGGACCGTTGATGCAGTATTCGAACACTTCCGGGACCACCCGGAACGTTCACTTGCCGTTATAGCAGCCAACACGGCGCACGCCCGTCGTATCGCCGAATCGATTCGATATAATCTGCCTAACCACCGGTGGGCTACCAAATTCTTTTCCGCCGATACCGCACCAAGCAATGAAGCGTTCATTGTAGCCCCTATGGAACGTGCCCACGGCGTGGTCGCCGACGACATTATCTTCACCCTGGGCTACGGTCGGACTGCCAGCGGCAAAGTCGTTCACCATTTCGGCCCGCTATCTGAACATCACGGAGTGGAATACTATGCCACCAGTTTTACCAGGGCCCGTAAACACATCAGCATCTTTACCGCCATACATCCACATGAAATCAACTTCGATAATCTCATGTCCGGGGCATACTACTTCTGGGACCTGCTGACTAATTTACCGGCCAGCTCAGAACCATCTCAGTCAACTACACAATCCACAGCACTGGACTACCTGAGCCACGATTTTGTACAGCACTTAACCGACCGCGGTGCCAGCTACCATTTTGATACCCATGGTTTCGCTGACCTGTATTTATACACTTCCGCTCAGCATCGGTCTCAGCATGTTAGCGACTATCAGCCGGTGGCGGTCGCTTACGATGGTGCACCACGTCACCATCAGACAGCGCTGCGGACTCGCACACGAACCATTCCGGCCCAATTGGCACAACTTGGGTGGCGCAATACAACACTGTGGGCCATCGACGTCTTCACGGACCCCATCGGTATCACAGATAGTTATGCTGACCTACTACAGCTACCTCAGCAAACAGAGACGACCGAGACATCGCCAGTAGATTCAGATACCACGGTGGCTACACCACAAAACACCGAAGAATAACTATGCCCGACGACAACCACAACGCTGAAGAACACTGTAAACAACGCTCTCGGAAGGCCACCAGGCGCAAGCCTCGTCGGGCAACAGCTCCCGGAACCGGCCCAACAACAGCCAACGGTCCAGAACCACGGATCGACGCGGTGAGATCAAAACCGCGTTCAGATAAGAAACTAACGGAACGCGACCGGTGGCTGCTTGAACAAAAACCGCCACACTACTAACACCACACAATTCCAGACTGTGCTGTAGCTACCGCCTGCACTGGCAAGTCGTGTTCCCCAACCGGAAACGCTTCAGTTTCCGCCGCAAAAAACTCGTGGTCAAAAACCGGAGTAATAAGTGTAGGTACATTAGCGCTGAGCGTAGGCAACATGGCCAAAAACCGGTCATAATAACCGCCACCCTTACCTAACCGGTACCCGGCGGTATCGGCCGCCAACGCCGGCACAAACACTACATCAGCATCGACTACAGCTTCCGGACCAAATCGTTGACCAGTTGGTTCAAGGATCGGGGCCAGCGCCGATTTTTGCATTTCCACATCCGGCCACCACTGCGTCCAGGACATGGAACGATCCCGATGCGAGATCGGTACCCATACTTCCACCCCATCACCGTACAACGCTTCCATGATTGGATCGGTATCCGGTTCGGTGCCAAACTTAATCGTCAATGCCACCTTCTTGGCGCGACGCTGGGCAGCCTCCAGGCCTCGATACCAGTCCAACAACAACCCACACAACACATCGGACTGACGACGGCGCTCCTGAGTTCCCAATTGTTTGCGCTGGCTGAAAAAATCGCGACGCAACTGATCCTTGGTTTCGTTAATCATAATCTCAATTGTGACACCGCAAACCACACCTGCAAATACATCACCAACCCCACAGACCCTACAATGGTGTCATGAACCCATTTTCTGCCCTGCCAACCAGCTGGCCCGTCACGGTCCAACACGGCAACGTGAAGTTGGCGCCACTGCGCTATGTGCACCGCAGACAATGGTACGAGGTCCGCCAGCGCAACACTGACTGGCTGGCGCCTTGGGAAGCCACAGATCCCAGCGGGCGCCCAACGCCCACGACATACGGATCCATGATTCGGGCGTATAATCGCGACGGTGCCGCAGCCGTGTCATATCCTTGGGCAATTTTCTTTCAGGATGACCACGAAAACAAATCACAGTTGGTCGGACAGCTCATCGCCGCACCGGTGTTATGGGGCGCAATGCGCTCAACAACGCTGGGCTACTGGATTGATCGAGACCGAGCCGGACAAAACATTGTCCCCACCGCCGTGGCATTAGCCTGCGATTACCTGCTGACCCGTGTTGGATTACATCGAATCGAAATCAATATTGTTCCGGACAACCGCGCTTCGCTGCGTGTAGTGGAAAAACTTGGGATGCGTTCCGAAGGGATACGTGAAGATTATATCCACATCAACGGTCGATGGCGCGATCACGAATCATATGCCATAACCGCATCCGAACTACCAGCCGGTGGCCTGCTGTCGCGGCTGGCCTAGCGTATCGGTCGCTAAACCTGGCAACACACGCGGCCAATATCGACCACTTCTTTGTGGCGCAGTATATCGTAATAAGAGTGGACAACCGTATCCGAGAGCTTCAAGAGTCATTAGCCGCTACGCTCGGATTCTTGCCCGAAATCGATATTGCGACCTCACTGGTCATCGCTGTCGTCGTCGTAGCTGGCGTAGTGCTCCTTGCCCGACGACCGGACGTCGCATTGCGGACTCGTAAGAGCCGCGGATCCCGCCAACGAAGGAAAGCTATGAACACTTCCCCCTCTTCGACCACCTCCGGCGGCACTGGATTCTCAATTCGCTGGGGCCGCCTGACCATTTTTACCCTCGGGGCCCTTGCCCTGCTCGTTGCTGTTGTAACCGGTATTGCTGGCATCTTCGGTGCTGGAACCTGGCTTACCGCAGGAATTAGCTTGCTGATCACCGCTGCCAGCTATGCCGCCCTTCGGGGTCTGGTGATCTTAGATTCCAAAAGACGAGCTCGTGAGCGCGAACGGCTGAGCATTTCCGAAGGTTTTGAAACTAGCATCGCGAATTATCAAGCCGAAACTCGCCAGGAGCAGGAACCGATCGAAACCAACGACGAAGTCTTTGATGTGGCTGACCAACCTGAACCGCAAGAAGCTGAACCGGTTGCCGAAACTCAAGAACCCGTTGAACCGGCGCCCACCCCGGTACCTGCAGGTAAACCACTGCCACGGCCGATGTACCTGGAAACCCCAGAGGTAACACGTGCAGCACCAGAACCGCTGGAGCCCCCGCAAGAGCCTACACCCTCACGCCAAGTGCAGCTTAGCGAAGGGGTTTCAAGCCAGTATCAAGAAAAAATTACCGAAAAGGCCAATACCCGCCTGGACCTGGATAAAGTTCTCAAACGTCGTCGGGCCATCTAAGTCAGGACAGCAATGATTGCTGGCGGTTTCGGGCCGTTTAGCGGCGCTGAACTGACCGGAGTGCTTCACGAAGCCACGGCCACTACGAATCGGCGGCTCACCAGTGCAACACTGCACGATGTCCAACTTCGTGGCGGACACTATTACGCCATAGCTGAGGTTACGGCTCACCATCATGGGGGAGTGGGCCATTTTTACTACGGTCTGACAACCGCCCCGGTCCCAATTGAAGCGCCCGGTCGCGCCATTTCCTACGGCGGACACTCAATGTTTGTGTGGGAACATCCGCAGGACCCACTGCTGCCGGGATTGAAATTAGCAGCAACACCTTCAACGGTACGGAGAAATTTCACTGGTAATCGCCAACTAACCGGCCTGCACACGGTTATATATCGGCCAATGAACCGTGCAGTGTTCAAAGCTTACCTTGCCCCGCTGTTCCCCGGGGCAGTAGGCGACACGATCTATTTGAAAGTCCTGCGCCCAGATATGGCCGCTGGACTGTACGACACCCACCTGACCCTTGGGCAAGCAGGTGTGCCGGTAGCTACCCCGGTGCGACCACCCATAAAAGACGTGTTGGCACTAGCCGGTGGTCACGGTATGCCACTAGGCGAGCTCATCCGAAGCGAAGGGGCACACAACCCCTTTGATCCCCGCGAGCTCATCGAAATTCTCGATCGGTTTCCCCCCGAGGTCATGGACTACCCATACCGGCGATCCTGGGCCGAGCGCCACCAGGAATTTGTGGCAGTAGCACGCCAAGCCATGCCAGCATATGACGCCCGTTTGGCCCACTTGGGTAACCGCTTGGAACAGGCCCACCAGGGACTAGATTTGGGGCCCTTAGTACCAACCCATGCTGACCTTTATGAAGCCCATATTCTGGTAGATCCCTCCACCGGTCGGATACAACACATCCTAGATATCGACGGGGCCGGACCCGGCTATCGGGTAGATGACTATGCATGTTTGATCGGCCATCTGGCAGTACTGGGACAACCCGGACATCATCAATGGGGCTGGCAAACTGCGCAACGATTTTTTCAGCAGTTAGCACCGTACACAAACCCGGTTGCCCTGGCGGTACGGTCAGCGGCCGTGGTCTTGAGTCTGATTCCGGCATATCAGCCTGATGATGTCACCCGGGCTACCGGTGCGGCTTACCTATCGGTGGCCGAACAATTATTAGGTCCGCATTAGTCGTCAAAAAAGTGTTCTGCGGTGAACTCGTGTTCGGTTGTCAACGGTGTCTCCACCTGGATCCGCTCAGCCTGTTGTTTGACCAGTTGCGATTCCTGCTGTTCCCCGCGCCCTTGAAGCGCAGTAGAAAGCCCCAGCAGTGCGGCACGACGTAGCTGAGGTTGAATTTCTTCGGCATCGGCGATCGTGGTAAACAAGGTTGTGGCTTCCAACCATTTCTGGTTTTCTAACAAAATCTTGCCAGCCAACAGTTCACAGCCGTGGCCCATATCGAGTTCGGCCTCATCTTCAAACATATCGGCAGCAGTTAGAGCAGTCGCTACCGCCTTATTGGTTTTGCCAAAGAGTGCATAGGCACGTGCCTTTTGGCGGGTCAGCTCGGCGGCTACATAGCGAATGTCGTCATTATTAGCTAACTGGATGGCCTGATCGTAGAGTTCTAAGCCCTCCGGCTTGGTTTGGTCGCATAAAAGTTTCGCCAACTCACGCAAACCTTGGGTCTCTACGGTGGGGTCTTCACAGGCCTTAGACATCTCGATTGCCTGGCGCATTAATTCTTCTGCCTCAGCAAATACCGTTTCGTCTTGTGACTCGGCAAGTTTCATACCAGCACCCAGGCTGGTGCGAGCGGCTTCGTGCACCGCGTCAACTTTCAGAAAGGCGTCAATGGAATCGCGCCAGTGAGTAATGGCATCTTGATGACGCTGCTGACGAGAGACCGCATTGCCGAGATCAATAAGAGCATGGGCTAAGACTTGGTAATTGCCTGTCAGCTTCTCTCGGGTGACCAAACCGGATAAGACTTCCTCGGCCTCGGTGACTTCACCGGCGTCTAACAGCTGGTGCCCCAATGCTGCAACAAGGCCAGAAGCTTCTTCAACCTCACCTTGTTCGGCTTGATCTACCGCCACCTTCCAGGCCAGCACTGACAGTTGGTGTTTATCTGCGCGCCGTGCCACGGAGGCCACCAGTGAAGCAGCAGAAGCGGCACCGGGCCGAATTCGTAGCCGGGCATAAAGTTCCAATGCTCGAATGCCGAAACTTGCGGCTTCAGACATGTCATTCTGGTGGTGGGCAATAACTGCCTGCATCATCCACATCGCGGCCCGAACCGCACGGTTACACCCGGACTCTAAAATCTTTTTAGAAAGCTCATCGGCCTCGTCAACCTGTTCATTCATAAATTTCAGGTGGGCCAAAAACATTTCGGTATTCGCCTGTGAACCGGCTGATAGATGCAGGCCTTCGTCGATCCGCCGGCGCTGTATGGCAACGGCCTCTTCGATTAGCTCTAGGGCTTCTTCGCCGCGCATTTGGCTGAGTTGATAGACCGCCAAACCGATCAGCACGTCGGCCAACACAGTGTCGGTGGTACCCCGGTTGCGTTCTTGATCCGCTACTCCAGATAACACCGTGGAGGCAAACCCGTCGGCTTCTGCAAACAATATGGAACCCAGCTGGTCTTCCATATCGGCCTGGTGTGTTTGACCTACTGAGCGCAGCAGTGCGGTACGTTGCGAGATAGCTTGTTGCATAGCATCCTCGTCATCAAGTTTGTGATGAACCGATGCGATGAGCCTATACAGCGCAAGTTTAATATCGGGGTTGGTACCCGTGCTTGCCAGGCCTTTTGTAGCGCATGCTAAGGCCCTATCCAGGTCGTCGGCATAGGCTGATTCGTGAGCTAAATCCAACCAGCCATGAGCCGTATGGGCAGCCTCTTGGTCCAGATCAGTGGCGGACGGTCCTGTGTTTAACAACGAACGCAACTTAGGTTCGACAATAGACGGGAAAGCGGAGTGGCTGTCAGATCCTTCAAATTCAGCCGACGATGTCGAGAATTCCATGACTCATAGTCTAGTGATCACTGAGCGACTGAAACGACCAGTACACTGAGAAAGTATGGAATTTCGGTGGCGACCCGCGTCTTATGCGCTAATTACGAAACAGGATGCAGTTTTGCTGAGTCTATGGGAGAGCTCAATTGACTCCTTTTGGACGTTACCTGGCGGGGGTATCGAATTTGATGAACAGCCCGAAGCCGCATGCATACGAGAGGTATGGGAAGAAACCGGCTACAACGTTGCGCTCACCGGCTTTCTGACAGTATCCACACATGTGATCAGCGCTGAAAAACGGGTACCGGGACAATACCTGCCACTGCAAATTTTGCGTCTGCTTTACACCGCCGATATCGTCTCTGGGTCCCTACGCCCAGAGGTCGATGGGTCCTCCACTGACGCCGCATGGATACCGATAAGCCAGTTGCATAATCGAATAAAAACCAAGGGGCACCGTGTGTCTGAGTGGGTGACTGAAGCACTGCAACTAACTCCGCATGCCGGCCTTACAACACCGGAACAGTGAAACAACCAGTGAGGTATGCTCCGCGATTCTTGGTCCCCGCTGCGCTAGCCGCTGTGTTGCTTACAGGCTGTGGCTCCGGAGAGAGCATCGAGGCCAAGCAGCTGACGATTATTACCTCCGAGGCTGTCTTAGACCAGGCAACATCAATGGCAATTGCCCATTATGTTCAAGACCAAGGAACTGAGGTAGAAATCCAACAGCGCTCGGATTATGACGACGTATTTGACGACCTTGAGCAGCAGACACCTGCGGATCAAGCCCAGATTGGGGTAGTTACTGCTCGACAGGATACGACAGCAAATGGTCAGGCAATCCTGCTGCCCGAACAGCTGCAGACGGTTTCCCAAGCGCCAGTAGAACTGCGGACAATCGCTGCTGCTTCGACTATTACAGCCACGCAATTTGACCAAGCACAGCAACAAAGCGCTAAAGATAAAGATGCACAGGCTTTAGAAACGCATTGTGATCAACTGACGTGGATATTGCCGGAAGCATTGGCTGATGAAGCCGATGAAGCTATGACGGAGCTGACCGACCAGGGTTGTGAACCTGAATACGAAACCACCGGTTTAGTGGATATCGACACCTACAATGACATTGCCACACGGATGACGGCCGAGTCCAATACCGTGGCAATGCTACACAACGTGGCACCAGTCATTTCCGACCTAGGTTTGGACACCCTGGAACTGGATAATGATGCTGGCTCATCGAGTCTAGCGGTGATTAGTCATACCGATATTGAGGACGCACTTGAACGAGAAATTAGTGCTGTAGTCGAGGTGATCGATGCCGAAGCGGCAACCGAGTTATTACGTGGTTACCATGACGCATACGCCTCTGAATCCGATTTAGACTACGACGTTGATACCGCGGTCGCCTATTGGCTAGCCCAACAGGATCTTATTGATACAGACACGGTTGCTGACATGTCGACAGACAGCGATTAGTTGTCATCTACAATCAACCTAACCCTAAAGGTTTCAGGAGGACCCACTTGACCCGCGCTCACCGTGACATCCGTCAATCATCAAAACTTCTTAACGTCCGCTACGATGTTCGCGGTCCTATCCTCGAAGAAGCCCAACGCTTAGAAGCGGCCGGTCAGCGCATTATGCGGCTCAACATTGGCAACCCTGCCCCCTTTGGTTTCGAAGCCCCAAACGAAATTCTCAAAGATATGATTGCTAACCTGCCCCTGGCGCAGGGTTACTCGGACTCTAAAGGCATCACCTCTGCTCGGCGAGCGGTATCGCAGTACTACGAGACCGAAGGCATCATGGACATCCGCAGCGACGACATCTTTATTGGCAACGGCGTTTCGGAAATGATTTCGATGGTGCTGCAAGCTTTGCTCGATGACGGCGATGAGGTCCTTATCCCATCACCGGACTACCCATTGTGGACCGGTGCCACTACTCTTGCCGGTGGGCGCGCTATTCACTACCGGTGTGTAGAAGAAGAAGGCTGGGCTCCGGATCTGGAACATATTGAATCCCGTATCTCTGAGCGCACCAAAGCTATTGTAATTATTAATCCAAATAACCCTACCGGTGCTGTATATTCCCGTGAAACACTAGAAAATATTTTCGAAGTGGCACGTAAAAACGGCCTGGTCGTTCTGTCAGATGAGATTTATGAAAAAATCCTGTACGACGACGCTGAACATATTCATGCCGCATCGGTTGCTGACGATGTTCTTGTGCTGACTTTTTCAGGGTTATCGAAAGCTTACCGGGTTGCCGGTTATCGTGCCGGCTGGGTTGCGGTTTCTGGGGCTAAGCATCGAGCCGCGGATTTCCTGGAGGGCCTGACATTATTAGCTAATATGCGCATGTGTTCAAACGTGCCCGCCCAGCACGTGATTCAGACCGCCCTGGGTGGTTATCAGTCAATAAATGATTTGATACTTCCCGGTGGCCGACTCGTAGAACAGCGTAACTTGGCTACAAAATTGTTGCGAAATATCCCCGGTGTTTCGGTACAGGAAGCCCACGGGGCGCTATACCTATTTCCCCGGCTAGACCCCGAGATGTATCCGATTGAGGACGATGAGACGTTTGTCATCGACCTACTGCGACAACAGCAGATCCTAGTATCGCACGGTGGTGCGTTTAACTATCCAGATACCGACCATTTTCGGATGGTTACGTTGCCACCGGTACGTGAATTATCGGAGGGAATTGAACGGATTGCCGCGTTCTTAGATGATTATCGTTACCGTCATGCCTAAGCTGGTAGACGCATAGCACAGCCTATTGGTCAGGCTGTTGCGGTGTTTCTGTTTCAGCACGGACCTCGGCCAGTCTTGTGCGGGCGCCCTCCAACCAGGCTTCACAGCGGCGCGCCAATGCTTCACCGCGTTCCCACAGCGCCAGTGACTCTTCGAGTCCGGCGCCGCCGGCTTCTAAACGCTCCACGGTCTGGATAAGCTCCGTGCGGGCTTGTTCATAAGTCATAGCCGCTACATCAGAGACATCTGCGGTTGAAAAGCCGGTCACCGCTGGCTGGGAATGTTGGTTATCTGTCATAGATTCTTACTCCTGTGTTGTTTCAGCAACCGATGTGGTCGTGGCGCCTAACCGGCCTGCTGCCACTAGAATATCTAGGTTATCGCCAACATCGACTTCAGCGGTATCTCGCAAAATGGTGTTGTTGTGGTGGACCACGGCATAACCGCGATTTAGTGTGTGTTGGGGTGATAATGAGCGCACGCGGGCTTTGAGCTGGTCGATGTGATCAGTTGCCCGATGTAAAAGGTGGCCAAGAGTGGCGCGGGAGCGGGCCAATATCAGTTCAATTTCTTCAGCCCGTGTGTTGATCATAGTAGAGGGCTGAACCATTACGGGTCGTGAACGTAATTGGCTTAGATGTTGGCTTTGAACGTCTATCATACGTTCCACAGCCTGAGCCATGCGTAACCGAACATCAGCGATACCAGCAAGTTCGACAGCAGCATCAGGCACGATAGTTTTGGCTGCATCGGTGGGGGTTGAGGCACGAAAATCGGCAATATCATCGAGAACGGGATGATCTTGTTCGTGGCCGATAGCTGACACAACCGGTGTGCTGAGGCCTGAAACTGTGCGTATCAAGCCTTCTTCTGAAAACGGCAGTACGACTTCTTCTAAGGCTCCGCCACCGCGGGCTACAACAATGACATCAACATCAGTATTTGCGTCTAGTTGACGCAGCGCGGCTGAAACTTCGGTTCCCGCTTCAGCGCCCTGCATGGCAGCGTGAACGACTTCAAACCGGGCTTGTGGCCACCGCAACCATACGTTTCGTTGTACATCATGCATTGCATCAGAATCCCGGCCGGTGATCAATCCGATGGTATTGGGCAAAAATGGTAGGGAGCGCTTGCGTTCGGAGGCAAATAAACCTTCGTCAGCTAGAAGACGACGCAGCTTTTCGACTCGGGCCAGCAACTCGCCAATACCGACAGGACGCATATCATCGACGACCATGGTCAACCGGCCGGTTTTAGTATAAAAGTTCGGTTTCACTAAGGCTACGACTCGGCTGCCTTCTTGGATCGAAGCATCCAATCGTCTCGCGGTGCGTGCCCAGGCCACCACGGGTAGAGACATTTCAACGTCAATGTCACGCATCGTCATCCAGGCGTGGCCTCGGCTGACACGATGTTCAATAAGTTGGCCTTCAACCCAGGTAGGAGAGACACGCTCAATGTAGCGTTTGAGATTATCTGACAACCGAGACAGTGGCCAGGGATTTTCTGCTGTGGTATCAGCAGCTTGCTGCGGCTGATCGGTTCCATCCCGTGCAGGAATGTGTTCAGTCATCACTTCCACCTAAACTAGTTACTTAGTATCACGATAGTTTCACAAAACGTCCGAACGTGGAGAAAGTAGGATTCACGGATGCGTAACTTTTTGGCGGTCATACTAGCCATCGTTGCTGGCCTTACTGCATCACTCGGGCTTATAGCGTGGAAACTCAACGGTGTGACGCACCAGCCGGAACCCGTTCAGGACATTTTAGGCTCTGGTGAGGCAGCAGACCAGCTCAAAGCTGCCGTCCCCGATGCGCTTGGCAATATGGCATCCGAGTCAATTGATGTGGCTGTGCTTGACGAGGCGGTCAATTCAGCGGTGTCATCGGCTGCACAACACGTCACCTCTAAGGATGACTTTGATGAGGCTTGGGCCCAAAGCTTGGAACAAACACGTACCGGATGGGTCGATCAGATTGATTCATTACAAGAAGAAATGGATGCCGGTGAACCGATTGCAGATAATTCCACTGATGCCCAATTGCAATGGCATCTAGATCCAGTGGCTGAGGTGGCAGTCTAAGATATTAATGATGCCGTAGCTGACGTCACCGGTTCCTCCTCCAACATGCAGCTAGAGCCAAAACTTACTATCAACACTTCCATCCCGCCGGTAAGCATGCTGACCGCCGAACAGACTGTTTTGGCAACCCAACTTATGACTTTATGGCCGGTATTGCTCGTGCTCGCTGGAATCGTATTCTTGATAGCCTTACTTATCGGATCGGGTGGGAGCCGATGGATTGTATGGTTAGTCACCGGTGTGGTGGCTGCGGTATGTGGAATGTTCGCTAAATTCGGGTTCTCCCAAATGCAACATGTCATTCTTGACCGTGCTGAAAATACGCCGCATCTGGTGTTGCTACGACCATTTTTACGTGCTGTACAAGATTGGGCTGACCCGCAGCTGATAGTTTTGATGGTTGCCGGTGCAGGTGTGGCACTGTTGGGGATACTTGGCGGTTTTATTTCTTCGAACCGGCGTCGGGCGCGGTATTAGGTGCGATACCGGACAGCGGTTTGACCTTGCGGAGAATTAACGTGGGTTTCGGGCCCGCCTGGTACTACATCGGTGTTCTGGGCTGAAACTGCTTTCCACTGGGCACCCTGGTTTTCCTTCATCCTAGTGACGACAAAGGTGAAAACCGTGCGGCGGTCGTCTGCAATCTGACCATCGGGTGTATTTTGCCCACTAACGGTCACCCGAGCATGGACCACAGCGTGGTCGCTGCCTAACATGCGCACCTCAGTACGCCCTATAGTCATATGCGAATCGCCGAAGATATTTTCAAAACCGAATTGGTGGGCTTTTCGAATCTGGTCTTTGTCTGACCACCACAAACCCGTGACATTAATGAAGTGAGCATCATCGACAAACACATTGGCTAGTTCGTCTGCATTATGCTTGTTCCAGGCGTGTTGAAAGTGGAAGACTACCGATTTTGGGGATTGCTCCTTCATCGTACTACTCCGCCTCGGTAGGGTGCGTGGCAGCATCAATATCTGCTTGCAGCTCTGGCGCTGTTATATCACGCGTTGTCTGCTGGACAGCTTCAGGTAAATCAATGCTATTCAACGACGCATCGAGCTCCTCTATTCGACGTGCCGAGGGCATGACACGTCCTTCCAGTGTGGCCATCATCGTGTTGAAGCGTGAGACTGTTGTGTTAATTGACTTACCCAGTGAATCTAGGCGTCGGCCCATCAGGCTCAACCGTTCATAAAGTTCACGGGCTGAAGCAAAAACGGTGCGGGCATTATCAACAAGGTTTTCTTGCTGCCATGCATAAGCCACCGATTTTAAAGTGGCAAGTAACGAGACTGGTGAGACCAGTGCAATACCCTGGTTGAAGGCGTGGTCTAAGAGCTGCGGATCAGCTTGCAGCGCGGTAGAAAGATGTGATTCGGCGGGCAAGAATAACAACACTAAATCCGGTGTATTATCCAAAGCGGCCCAATATTTTTTTGTGCTCAATTCTTTAACATGTGCTCGAAGTGCTCGTGCATGTGCAGCTTCTAATTCCGCCCGGTGACGTTGTTCCTCTTCCGTTCCCCCGTCGGGCAGTTCACCTGCTTGTAAAATAGCTGACATCGGAGCTTTGGCATCGACCACCAACGACTTGCCACCTGGAAGGTGCACCAGCATATCGGGGCGGAATTGCACACCATCACGCTCAGCGGTATCGGCCGAGATCTGCACCTGTTCTTGAAAATCGGTGTGCTGCAGCATACCTGCTGCTTCCACGATGCGTCGCAGCTGAACTTCACCCCAGTGGCCACGAGCAGATGATGACTTGAGACTGGCCACCAATTTCTGGGTATTTTCCAATAAAGCTGAATCGGTGGCCTGGGCATTGCGCAGCTGGGTGGCTAATTGGCTATATTGCTGACCACGATCCCGTTCCAACTGCGCCACTTGTCCACCCAGGTGATCCAGCTGCTGAGACAGTGGGCTCAACATCTGCACAATCTGATGTTGGGATTGGAATTGCTGGCGATCCTCGTTGCGCTGCTGTTCCAATAGCTCGGCTCGAGTTGTTGCCGTGGCCAATTGCTCACGGAGTGCGCTCAGGTCAGTAGATGGTTGGTTGCCGGTGCGGCGTGCTCCGAGAAAAAAGCCGACGCCAAAACATACGATGGCGATCAGGATACACAACACAATCGCGGTTGAAATTTGCATACTTTAATCTTGGCATACCCTACGGACACGATAAGCTTGGCGCGCTGCGATCGGCGTCGCTGTAATCACAAAGTACTCGATACGGAAAGTATCGGATTAATCTGGCAGAATGTAACCTAGCTTACGAGAAAAAATGAATGGAGCATCGATGTCGAACACAAGTTTGCAAGATAAAACCATATTAATGTCTGGCGGAAGCCGTGGTATTGGACTGGCTATCGCCAAACGGCTGGCTGAAGACGGCGCCAAAATTGCACTGCTGGCAAAAACAGCCGAGCCCCATCCAAAACTGCCTGGAACAGTCTATACTGCTGCCGATGAAATCCGGGAGGCAGGTGGACAAGCGCTGCCCATAGTCGGAGATGTACGTGAAGAAGCGGACATAAAAACTGCTGTGGATACTACGGTCCAGGAATTCGGTGGCATTGATATCGTCATAAACAACGCCTCGGCAATCAACTTGGAACCGGCAGCGCAGCTCGATATGAAACGCTACGATCTCATGCACGATATCAACGTACGTGGGACGTTCCTTTTAACTCGCACAGCGGTGCCACACCTACAGAAATCCGCTGATCCACGCATCTTGAGCCTATCACCAGCTCTAAACCTAAGCCAGCAATGGCTTGGAGTAGCGCCGGCATACATGATGGCAAAATATAGCATGTCTTTGGCAGCACTAGGTATTGGGGCCCAGTACGAAATCCCTGCCACATGCTTATGGCCCAAGACAACCATTCAAACAGCTGCAGTGCAGTATGCCTTGGGCGGTTCCGAGATGTATGAACGCTCGCGCACTCCGGAGGTATATTCTGATTCGGCCCATGCCGTGCTGACCTCTGACCGGACACAATATGCCGGCAAAGCGGTATTGTGTGAAGACGTACTAACAGATATTGGGGTTAGTGACTTTAGCCAATACTCGCCGGGAATTGATCCTAACGAATTAGAAAAAGATATCTTTGTCGACTAGACGACGGCTAGGGTAAGTGTCCGGGGGTTGCCCCGGACACTTACCCGTTAACCAACCGTGTGGAGTATGCAATCCAAGAACTTAGCCTGGGCTCGCTTGGTCCAACGGTGGAAAACAATCCGGTAGTTGTTGTCGATTTTTGGGCTCCCTGGTGTACAACATGTGCACGGTTCGCTCCGGTGTTTAAGGACGTTGCGGCACATTTTGATGACGTTATCTTTGGTACCGTCAATACCGATAAGCACCAACAACTCGCGGCAATTATGGGCGTGCAATCCTTGCCAACAGTAGTGGTTTTTCGGGACGGCAAACATATATTTGCCAAATCTGGTGTGACGACTCGCCGTCAGCTAATCCAGATTATCGAGCAAATTCAAGCCCGGGCATCTAGCAATGAATGATGGTCGGGAATATCTGCAAAGTTATCCACAATCGCTCTGATTGGCCATTTATGGTTATGTAATTTCTGCCACACTCTAGTTACTCATATCGGTTCAAACGGAAGAGGAGCTAGAAGTGACTATAGGGCAAGATATACATGTTAGACCTCGGTCATTTACCCGTCGAGAGAAAACCAGCATTCGTCAGGATGTCAAACGATTCGAAAAAATTGGTCGGGACCATAAGTGTGTAACGATGGCAGATTTCGCCAACTTTGTTACTGATCGTTTGAAATATAAAGACGGTAGGATCACCGCGACCTCCAAAAGCTTGATACGTGGTCTCACGGTATATTTCGGCGAGCAACTTTTATATAACACCACTCTGGCACGCTTGGCAGTTGACATTACCAGCGGTGCGCAGCAACTTATAACCGACTTGCGAGACGAAAATCCAGGATGGTTACTCGCGGATAGGTTTATTGGCCAGACTGTCTTAGTTTGGCCAATCGTTTTTGACTACGTAACGCTGGCGCCCCAATGCGCCACATCCTTAGATGATCTTTTAGACCAACTTATTGATTGGAATCATGGATATTTATTTCGTGACGAAATTGAAACGCCATGGGCATTCGGATACGACCTCGAGCCCGAAGATTACTTGGCGGCCTAAGTGATTCTAGGTGCGCAGGCACTAAACCCGCGATGTAAATCCTCGATTTAGCGGAGGGTGCAAAATACGCGCCAGCATAAACTGAGTCGTATTGACAAGGTAGAGTATTGCCCGTGTCTTTATCAATTGGTTTTGTCGGACTGCCCAATGTCGGTAAGTCAACGTTATTTAATGCTCTCACTCGCCAGACAGTTTTAGCCGCGAACTACCCGTTTGCGACCATTGACCCTAACGTCGGGATCGTCAATCTACCGGATAAACGGCTGGAGAAACTCGCTGAGATCTTTGGTTCTCAAAAAATCTTGCCAGCCACCGTAGATTTCGTTGACATCGCCGGTATTGTCAAGGGTGCTTCAGAAGGTGAAGGCTTAGGTAACCAATTCCTTGCCAACATTCGTGAATCATCGGCAATCGCCCAAGTGGTGCGTGTATTTGAAGACTCCGATGTTATGCACGTTGATGGTCAGATCAACCCAGCATCGGATATGGAAACTATCAATACCGAGCTAGTGCTTGCTGACATGCAAACACTAGAGCGCGCCATTCCCCGGATTGAAAAAGAAGTTAAAGGTAAAAAGCGAGACAAAGCAGTACTGGACGCCATGCTGGCTGCCCAAACGGTACTTGAGCGCGGAAATACTATCTATTCCAGCATCGAATCGGAAAAGTTAGAGATGGAGCACCTACAAGAGCTCAATCTTTTAACCGCAAAGCCCTTCATATACGTATTCAATTCCGATGACGAAGTACTCGCTGACGAAGCACACCAACAAGAACTACGTGACTTGGTTGCACCGGCACATGCTGTATTCCTAGACGCGCAATTTGAAGCTGAGCTCGTAGAGTTGTCCGAGGACGAGGCTCAGGAAATGTTGGAGATGGCAGGGAAAGAAGAATCGGGAATGGATCAGCTGGCCCGTGTTGGGTTTGAAACGCTAGGTTTACAGACTTATCTGACTGCCGGACCAAAAGAAGCACGTGCCTGGACAATCCACAAAGGCGATACTGCCCCGGAGGCCGCCGGAGTGATTCATACAGACTTCCAACGAGGCTTCATCCGTGCCGAAATTGTATCCTTTGATGACCTTGTTGAGGCCGGGTCCATGGCTGAAGCAAAGGCGCGAGGAAAAGTTCGACTGGAAGGTAAGGACTACCTGATGCAAGACGGCGACGTCGTGGAGTTCCGATTTAACGTGTAGCGTTATTGACGCGTTCCGTTATGCTGATCGTGCGATCAGATCGTTCGGAGCGTCTAGTCGGCGATCGGCGCGGGCAGCACAGCAGCCGTGTGAACTCGCAGTGGCGGCTCTGCTTCGTCTGGAGAGATGGAGGTGCGGAAGATGTCGAACTCTTCGACTACCACTGAGGCTGTTCTGATCGAGCCGATCCATCCGGGAGAGATCCTGATGGAGGACTTCATCGAGGACCTCGGGACCACGCAGAACAAGCTGGCCAAGTACTTCGGAACTTCCGCGGAGATCTGGATGACCGTCCAGTACCACTACGAACTGCTGGTCGAGCGTAGAAAGACGGGTCCCATTGACTCCATCGAGCCTTTGGCGACAGTATGAGCAGCGAAGGACTCGACATCATTGCGTATGACATCGGGCACCGAAGTGATCTACTGGATCTCGCCATCCGCGCCTGGATTCCCGTATTTCCGCGGATGAAAGCGGATGTGCCCAGTTTCGTCTACGACTCCTTCTATCCGGATGGGTGGGAGATGAGGCAGTATGCCGAATTGGCGGCCGTGCTGGATCTCGAACCGGAGAACGTGGATATTGCCGTTCTCGAGGATGAACCCGTGGGATGGGTATGTACACGACTCCACCCTGAGGATTCTATGGGTGAGGTCTACTTGATTGTGGTCAACCCCTCGCGGCAGGGGATGAGCGTGGGACGGGCACTGCTGGAGCGTGCCTACGAGCGTGCCCGGACGGCAGGCATGAGGATGATCATGGTCGAGACTGGTGATGATTCCGGACACGGCCCCGCGCGCGCCTTGTATGAGTCTGATGGCTTCGTTCGTTGGCCGGTTGCTCGCTACTTCAAGGAGTTGCAGTCCGGTCAGTGACGTCTCTCCGTGCCGGCCCTCGGTGGAATTTAGGTTTTTCAACTGACATCTTTCTCACAGAGGGGGCGCGCCTCCGTTCACCAGATGGCGGATCAGGCCCGCGACCGCCTCCGGCCGTTCCCGGTCGCGCAGGCCCAGCCGGATGTCCTTGCCGCCCCGGATCCGAACCCGTAGGCGGCCCGACAGCAGTCTCGCCTCGACCTCGGCCCCGAGAATATCCGCCCAGGGGGCTTCCTGCAGGATCCGCCAGCGGCGCCAGGGTTGGTCCTTGGTGTGGATCACGCGCCGATCGGTGACGAGCACCAGGGGAAAGGTGTCGGAGTTCAACCCTCCCATGGCGACGTCGTACACGGTCTCGTCCGGGTCCAGGACGCGCTCGGGCAGGATCAGGTCGTTCACGTTGAAGCGCATGTCACCATTGCGCTTCGTGGCTGCGAAATATGTCTGCTGCGCTCGGGTCATCTCCGTGGAGCTACCGTAGCAACCTGCGACGAACGGGGAAAACTCCCCATGGCCGCGGTGGAGAGCGACTTCAGCGTGAGGCTTTTGGGGGTGGTACATGAACATCGAATCGAACAACCGCCTGGGTAGGCACCGTCGTGAGGGCATACTTATAGTGATCATCTCCGAAATCCTTGCTGTTCTTGTGGTTTTAGACCAATACGTGTTCGGTACTCCGAAGGTGTCGCTTGTCGGGATCCCATTCTTCGGGACATGTTTGTTTGCCGGTATTTTTCGCGCCGTTAGACCAGGTAGGCAGAGGTTTATCGAGCGTGCTGGCAATCATCTGCTGTTTGGCGATGAGTGGGTCCGGCGTGATGATTATCGTCTTCCACAAGCAGGGGTTGGAGGTATTCCGTCGCTATGAGCAGCACTGGGAGATGCCCGTTGGTATCCTCGTAACCGTCTTGTTAGGCACCGGAGGCATATTACTTCTGATCCGAGAGGTCCGAAGGCGCTTGCTGAGGGTGAATCGCGGCCAAGCTCATGTGCTTTTAGGGAACTGTCAGTCGCGGCGATGTCACAGACTTATGGAACATTTGTTCCATGGAAACTCCCGAAGTCTTACAGACGGCGCAAACCTTCAAAATGCTGATGAGGAGGTATTACGCCCAACTGGCAAGAATATCGGGCCGTGAACTCTACGAAAGAAGCGTCGCGTCAGACTTTCGAAGGCGGATCTGCCTCCTACGTCGAGGCCGTGAAGGCCGAGGCGGAGCGCAGGTAGAAACTGAAAGCCAATGTGCTTTGCGCTCGCAATACCTTTGAGGCGTTCCGACGGTTACTTATGAAATCTCAAAGTGCACAAGTGGCCATAATTTTGTCAGGGCTAGCCTTCTAACGACTCATGTGAAACTTGTCCAGCTGCTTCTCGGGTGAATAAGTCCGATAAAATTCACCCACGTTTCTGTCGGAAAGACTTGTAGCCAACGACATAGACCGTATTAGCTGTGGGAACCATCTATCTGATCGCTGTGTCGATGCTCGAAAGTTTTCAGGCGCGCTAATGTTTGTTGCGCTTCCTGACTCAGGGTAGTGGGATCTGTGGCAAGCCGTTCTGATATTTCCGTTACAATGTGGGCGATTGACTTATTGCAGGTTACTACCCGGTTATTTAAGGTTGCCAAAACATCATGCGAGTGTTCATCTATTTGCTGTTGTGGCGCCCGTTGAAGAGCCTCGTCCAGTTCTAATGATGCGTCACGTACATGATCAAACAGTAGGGTCGCGTCAGCGATGTGACGAATAAGCCCATCGGCGTCCGACGTGGCTGATAAGAAGTTCCACCATGTACCAAGCACAGTTGCAATGTGGCTACGTTCCTGTTCGACAAGAGTACGCAAAGATTCTGTATCGTCCAAAAGTGCACTTTTGTTGAAGGATTCACTGAGTGTAGGCAGTTGTCGCGGTGCGACATGCCCTTGACTTAGTTCGCTATGTTCTTCGTCGGCTAGCTGATGAAGAACTTCAGTTAAAGCAAGACGAGTTACCGGAGCCCAGTGTCTTTGTGTGGCACGCTGGATGAAACGATCGAGGAACAGCGATGTGAGCAGGAAAGTAACCAACCCTGCGGCAAGCCCAGAGAGAATTACAAGCTCTTGCCAGATAGTCGTAGTGACGTCGAGCCAGATAACGATACCAATCAGTACAAGAGCAGAGACTAAAGCGATTGCCCGCCGGAAAGAACCTGCCACGATGCACCTCCAGGTCGAATTGTGCCAATACTCGTAAATAGAACGCTACTTGTCTGGTTGCTGTACCTTCAGCCAAGCTATCTAAGCGCCGTCTTTATTATCCACCAAGAGCTACGTGGCGATTACTTTGGTGATACCTCATCATGTAAGTATCTGAAGTGCATGAAGCCAAGTAAATTAGCGTTTACTCCAGTAAGTGCTGTTATTTACCGCACATTTGTTCGTATCAAGTGAAAAATCCGGCGAGGTTGAAGCACGCCGTTCAACAAGTAATGGTAAGATCTCCTGAGGCTATGTCAAACTACAAAGACAAGTTAAAATTCCGACACGCCAAGTATTGTTAACATACGAGCATCGGCATGAGTGCGCGTATGTAGGCAAAAACCAAAAGGTGCCGAACTAAAAAAGTATGACAACAAGGTTTTTCGAGGTATCTTAGTTCAGATGAATTCCTTACGACGCTGGCCTTACACATTTATTATATGTGTGGCTTTCCTCACCATCATTGGTGCAATCGCAGCATCCGTGCATACCGGTGTCCCTATGCGTGACCCGGAAGGATTTTTGGGTCCTGCCTACATTCGCCTGCCCCTTATTGCTTTATTGTTGTTTGCTGTCGGGCTTGTTCCTGCAGCAATACGTCGTTGTGGCTGGCGCTCGATTCCACGCGGGATGCTAGAAATCATAAAGTACGAATGGACGTGGAAACGCGTTTTTTATATCGGTACCGGTTTCTTCGCTTTCTATCTGTGCTATGTGGGATATCGCAACCTAAAAAGTGTGCTGCCGATCTACACCGACGGTGTGCTCTGGGATACTGAACTCGCCCAGTTAGATAAGTGGATGTTCGGTGGAGTTAACCCAGCCTTTGTGATGCAGGATGTTTTCGGCGTAGGAGTTAGCGCTGAGATCTTATCCATTTTCTACTTGGCCTACATGCCACTGATCCCACTATCTATTGGTGTAGTGCTGGTGCTATGCCGGAACTTGGCAACTGGGGCATGGTTTGTAACTGCTATCAGTTTGAACTGGGTCATGGGTGCGATTAGCTATTACGCTTTTCCTGCAGTCGGACCTGTCTACTATCAGCAACAGTATTATCAGGCCTTACCCGAGACGGGCACTACTGCTTTGCAAGCAACCTTATGGGACAATCGTCTTGAGTTCCTTGCGGACCCAGTGGCCGCGGAAGTTATTCACGGTGTGGCCGCTTTTGCCTCACTTCACTGCTCAGTGACCTTTGCTATTGCGCTCTTTGCCCACAAAACCTCATCAAATGCAATACTTCGGTGGGGCGCATGGATTTTCTTTGGAGCCACATTTATTGCCACCGTCTACTTTGGCTGGCACTATGTGGTCGATAGTATCGCCGGCGTGTTTATTGGCTGGATGTGCGTAGCCATCGGACAACGCGTGACGAAGGCACAACCTTTACGAAATCGATCTACTGTGCTCGATCCGATGGAAGTCGTAAGTAGTCCGGATCGGGTGACAACCTAGTAGCCCTTCAAAATTTAACGGACGCCAGCCATTCTTTTATCGGATGGCTGGCGTTTTCGTTGTTGAAGCAAAGGTCGACACTAGTTGGTCTGCCAGGCAGTAATGATTTCATCCACCGTGGCCAATGTCGCTTGACCATCTTGTTCTAGCTGGGCAACTTGGGCTCTGTGCTGCTCAGTACGTGCATCAGCTACAGCGTCAGTCACAATGGTGGCGCGCATATTGTGTGCATAAGCATCCCGCGTAGTCTGAGCTATGCACCCATGTGTGGAGACTCCAGCTAATATGATTCTGGTAATGTGCAGGTTGGTCAGCCGCAAATGTAGGTCAGTGGCGAACCAGGCGCTATCGCGAGTCTTTTCAATGCGAGTGGTCTCTGAAGTGTTGAGCTCGGCTACAACTTCGGTGCCTTCTTCACCGTCAAATAAAAACCCCTCGCCGATTTCCAACATATTTAAAGTCCAAGTCGAGCGGTCGCGACTATGCACTGTGGTGATAACAAAGATCGGGATTCCGGCATCATGGGCTGCATCTGCGAGACGGTTAGCAGCGGATATTACTTCATCTTTGCGCTCTGCTAAGCCAGGATCATCGAAGAAAGCATTTTGTAAGTCAACGAGTAGCAGTGCTTCGCGCTGAGAAGTCATGGCTCGATTCTACGCGACTGACAAGTGATGTGAAGCGGCTGTTCAATTCAAGGAGGCAGGATGCCTAAGTCCTACAAAAACCCTCGTGCCATTCTCTTTAGGTTCCAATGGGTTGTGAACCGTACAGAAACTTGCTATCTCCAGGAATAATTAGTCACGGTCTTGGTCTTCAGCTTTAATCTCCAGAACACCTTCAAGTTCGCTGAGACGCCGGAATAATGGTTCAGCTGGCCGTTGCTTGCCCCGCGTAAACCGCATAACAGCACCAACAACGGGGCCTTCAGCGGTGCTTTGACGCGTGGTCTCAGATAGCGCAACATCATAACCTTCATCGGAAGCCAACTGGAGTACATCTCGTAGCACTCCGTATCCGTCGGAGTAATAGACGGTATACACTTCGCTTCTACTGGGGTCAGGTAGGCGGCGCATCAGGGGCGCTAAGATCGTGGCAGCCACAATGTAGAGGGCAACGGTGATCGCTGCGATAGTGGGCATACCAGCACCACATGCCATTCCCACAGCGGCGGTAACCCACACTGAAGCGGCAGTAGTCAGTCCAGATACGATATTTCGTCTTACGAAAATGACTCCGGCACCTAAGAACCCAATACCAGAAACAATTTGAGCTGCAATCCGTGAAGGATCCAGGACCACAGTGTCGCTCAGCACGTGGTCGAAACCGTAGGCGGACACGAGGGTAAATAACGCAGCTCCCATTCCCACCAGGATATGCGTTCGAGCACCAGCTGACTTGTGCTGTATCTCGCGTTCAACACCGATGATTCCTGAGAGCACGAAAGAAGCGAGCAGCAAAATCGCCTCGGTGCCTAGCGAATCAGAAACCCAATTAAACTCCATAAATGTCAGGATACGCTGATCTATACCCAGAGCCGAGTGGTAAAACATCGCCACATACGTCAACGAAGGATATTATGCCCTGCTAGCTTCCCATGCTGCCTTCCATTTTTGCCCTAGAGACTCAATATTCTCGTGGGCGTTCAAACCGCTTGGGTGGGGGAGGACCCACAGCAATACGCCTTGGGGCCACTCTTTAATGGAACTTGTATTCTGTGGGCCTAGCGTTGCTTTAGGGAGCATAAAAGCATCACGAAAAGCGGTTATACCAACCACAGCGACGGCACGAGGTTTAAACAGTATCACCCGTTGAACTAAACGTGATGCACCGGCACGTAACTCCTCGGAAGCTATTTCATCGGCGCGGGCTGTTGGACGGTCAACAAGATTGGTTATGCCAATGCCAAGTTCTGCTAGCAGGCGTTCGTCCTGTTGTTCTAAGCCACGCGAAGCGTCGACGACTTTATTGGTGATACCAGAGGCATGCAAAGCTTTCCAAAAGCGGTTTCCCGGGTGTGCAAAAGGAGCATTCACGGCTGCCGTCCATGGACTAGGGTTTACTCCGACAAAAAGTAGTCGCAGCCGATCTTTGCATTGCCCGTCATCGGGATAGGGCAGAACATCTTGTCGTCCAAGCTGGGAGCTTTTGGCCTGTAGTAGGTCTGATTTTGTTGGTCGATGGCCACCTAGCGGGGAGGGGTCCCGCCAGGGTTTCCAGTCCTGGGGTACTAAGTTTTTCATGGATCGATTATAGATTGCTAAACCGGGTTCCTTGGAGCGCAGTGGGTGTTGGACCGACAAAATTCGTTCAACATTCTGGGGAGTGTTTGCACAGCTAGATGAACATAGCTATTTGGAGGGGCACTATGAAAACCATGGATCGTATCGCAGGAGTAGTGACCACCACGGTGGTTGCTATGGGCATGCTAGCCGCTTGCGGCACAGAAGATAACGACAACGCCGATGAGGCTCAAACCGACGATGTTTCAAGTACCGAAGCCGCTGAGCCATCAGGAACCTCTGCAGAATCTGGAAAAGAGGTATCTGAGATGCCAGGTGAAGATATCGATTTGCGTGAGACAATCTTCCCTGTGGAGGCCCAAGATGCCATTGACAAGGCTACTGACGAGGCCGGTGATGGGGATGTTCATGCAATCGAACTAGATTATGACTCGGATCAGGACTCGTGGGTCTATAGCGTAAAAATTCTCACTGATGGTTTGGACAATGAAAATGACGACCATAAAGTCAAGATCGATCCTGTGAATGGGGACGTGGTTGATCAGGAAACTGAGCAGACCTCGGATACTGAAAAGGCCATCGATTTGAACGATCCGATGACCTACGATGAAGCGCTGGATAAAGCAACCCAAGATGTCGAGGATGCTTTGCGCGGTTGGAAATACGAGTGGGACAACGGACAATATGAATACCAGTTCGACTTCGGTTCCGTCGATGATACGACGGAGGTAACAGTGAACGCCGAGTCCGGTGAGGTGACCCAAGACTAAGCTGGGATCCTATTGGACGATGGCAGTCACCTGATGCTCCGGACACGAAGATACTTCCAGGTCGCTATCGTCGATATGCATCCCAAACTTGCTGGGCCGCTTCAAAATGAAGCCTTATAAAAAATGGGGGCCTCGAACCAAATGGTACGAGGCCCCCAAGAGCTTTCAACTGCTACTGATCTGCTTTGATCAGGTCAGCTGCACGTTCACCCATGAGCATCACAGTGATGTTTGGGTTGACTGCGGGCAACTGCGGCATGGCTGAAGCATCAACAACCCGCAGACCAGTGGTTCCTTTGACACGTAGCTGCGGATCCAACGGTGACATATCGTCGTCTACCGGTCCCATACGGCAAGAACCTGCCGGGTGATAGACCGTGTTATGGGTCTTGGAAACGTAGGCGGCGATATCGTCGTCGGACTGCACATCAGTGCCAGGGAATAGCTCGCGTCCGGCAAATTCTGCCATGGCCGGCTGGGCGACGATCTTGCGGGCTAGCTTAATTCCTTCAACTGCAACGCGCATGTCATGGCCCTCGGGGTCAGTGAAGTAGCGTGGGTCCACCTTAGGCTTATCCGCATAGTCACGTGAACGCAGCCGCACCGTACCACGCGATTTGGCATGGGTAACATTGGGGGTCAAAGCAAATGATTCATCGGCGTGCGGGTAGCCGTGACGGCGAGTATGCATGGAGAATGGGACGGAACCATAGTGCATCATCAAATCGGGGAGTTCTAGGCCCTCTTCGGTAGCCGAGAAAATACCGATTTCCCACCACTGGGTGGCTTCACGAGTCATTGGAACATTGGACTCCCAAGAAATGACGGCTTCGGGGTGGTCCTGCAAATTGGAGCCCACACCCGGCGCATCGATGCGCACATCCACACCGGTTTCTTGCAGATGTTCTGCCGGTCCAATACCAGAAAGCATCAACAGCTTTGGCGTGTCAATAGCACCGGCAGATACGATGACTTCCCGGTTGGCCATCAACGTGGCGGTACGATCAAATGCGTTATCTAAATACTCCACGCCCAGGGCACGGTTGTTCTCATCGAATAAGATACGAGTGACCCAGTGGTCGGTGAGAATCGACAGGTTTTTACGATCCATAATCGGATGCAGATACGATACTGACGAGGACGAACGGGTGCCGTCTTTTTTCGAGTTAATTTGGAAGAAACCTGCACCGTTAATAACGGTTTCGCCCGCGTTGTATTGAACTTTCGGCAGACCCTGCTGTTCACAAGCATCCAACAGTGCCACCCCGACGGGATCATTTGGCGGCACATTCATGAGGTGTACTGGGCCATCTGTACCGTGGTGCTCACCGGTATTCTCGTTGGTTTCCAGTCGTTTAAGCAGCGGCAGGATGGTTTCGGCATTCCAGCCCGTAGCGCCTATTGCTTCCCAAAGGTCCATATCTTCAGCCGGTGGGTGGAACGCGATACACGAGTTATGCGAGGAACAACCCCCGAGCACTTTAGCTCGGGCATGGCGCATAAAGGAGTTACCGTTTTCCTGTTCTTCGATGGGGTAGTCCCAGTCCATCCCGGATTCCAGTAGCTCAGGCCAGCGGTTGAGCTGCAGTACTTCGGCTTTATCGATGTCCGTGGGTCCGGCTTCCAGCAGGGCTACAGAAACATTTGGATCCTCGCTAAGGCGTGCAGCTACTACCGCACCGGCAGAGCCGCCGCCGATTACCAAATAGTCGTAGTGTGTTGTGGTCACGTTGTGCTCCAATCGTGTTTTGGTCTAGTTGGCCTTTTTCTGCGGAAACCAGCCAGAGACTGCCGGCTCGGTATTTTCGTAAATGTGTTTTGACACGGTGTATTCTTCAAGTCCAGTGACGCCAAGCTCACGGCCGATACCGGACTGTTTGAAACCGCCCCATTCGGCCTGTGGCAGGTATGGGTGGTAGTCGTTGATCCAGATCGTGCCGTGACGCATTTTGCGTGATACGCGGTTAGCCACGCCCGAGTCGGAGGTCCATACGGCGCCAGCCAACCCATAATCGGTATCGTTGGCGATTGCGATGGCCTCTGTTTCGGTGGAGAACGTTTCCACGGTGATGACCGGGCCGAAGCCTTCTTCGATAACAGCCGGATTATCGGCTGTGCACTGATCTAATACCGTTGGCGTATAGAAATATCCGTCCTCGTGCTCTGGTCCACCCCAGGTACCTCCGGTGCGCAGGCGCGCGCCAGCAGCAATACCCCGGTCAACGTAGTCGGTGACTTTTTGGCGATGCTCAGCAGAGATCAGTGGTCCGGTTTCAGCCTCGGTGTCAAAGGGGCCGCCCATGACGATACCCTCGGCACGACGCACAAGCTGGTCAACGAACCGTTCGGCGATGGTGTCTTGAACTATGAGTCGGGCACCGGCCGAGCACACCAGCCCAGAATCCAAGAACCCTGCGTTTAGTGCATTGTCGACGGCGGCGTCGAAGTCTGCGTCGGCAAAAATCACGTTTGGGTTTTTGCCGCCGAGCTCCAGGGCAACATCTTTGATCGTGTGCGCTGCAGATTCTGCAATCTTTCGGCCGGTCACCAAGCCGCCGGTGAATGACACCAGGTCAATGTCCTCGTTGCTGGACAGGGGTGCGCCAACGATGGCGCCGTCACCCAAAACAATATTGGCAACACCAGCAGGCAGACCTAATTTATCAAGCACATCGATGATTAGCATGGTCGTGTGCGGGGTCAGCTCTGCGGGTTTAATGACGAAGGAGTTGCCGGCAGCCAATGCCGGTGCAATCTTCCAGGATGCTTGCAGTAGCGGGAAATTCCAGGGAGTAATCATACCGACAACGCCCACGGGTTCGTGGACCACCCGCGAAATAACAGAGGCATCACCGGCGTCAACTAGACGACCCGGGTAATGATCGGCAATTTTGCCGAAGTGGCGGAAACAGGCAATGATGTCGTCCATATCGCCTTCGGCTTCCACCAGGCGTTTACCGGTGTCCAGTGCTTCCGCCCGAGCGAATTCGTCTTTGCGCTGCCGTAGGGCATCGGCAACCTCCAAAAGGAAATCGCCTCGCTCAGCTGCCGGGCGATCAGCCCACACACCGGATTCGAATGCACGGCGAGCTGCTGCAATGGCACGCTGGGTATCTTGTGTTGTGGCTTCTGAGACGATACCTACTTTGCTGCCATCAGCAGGGCAGTAGACGGTGCGGGTAGCACCGTTGGATGCGGACACCCAAGCGCCGTCTATATATAGGGTTTCAACTGTTTCAGCGCTCATTGGAGGCATCTCCTTGCTCATTTGGCGTAGACGGGTTGTCTGCGGTTGGTTCTTCGGCTGGCAGGATATTGATTGTGGCGGTCTGGGGGTCGATGTGATCGCTATCGGTCCACTCTTCTGGGATATCGACGGCGACCATACCCGATGGTGAGCCCTTGTCACCGATCATTGACATGTACATCATATGGGCATCATAGGCATCTAAAATATCCGAGATGACTTGGTCTTTGGTGTAGCCCATGATGTCTTGGCCATGCGAACCGGTCAGGGTGAAAATCTCGACCTTGAAATAAATTTCTTCGACGGCTGCCAAATTGGTTGCGTAGTTCGGTACGTTATAGGCCACCGGATACGGTTGATATTTGAATTCGTCCTGGCCCGGGAAATGGACTACCAGATCGATATAGGGGATCGGGTAATCCGGATGAGTACCACGATGACAGCTAACATCGGCGCCCAGTTTGCTAAGTTCTGCGGCGACCTCTTCAACAGCAGGTGTTGCCACGTTGTTGATAAAGTCTGTGGCCTGGCTAGAGGTGGCAAAGGACATCCGGCGACGTAACCGGTGCTGCCAAGTGTTGGCTGGGCCAGTGCCGGCACCACGAATACTGGAGAGTACTCCGGGCATAGTGGCCTTTTTGGAATCAAAGCTTTGCCGTTCGGTGCGAAGTACCTTGAATAAGCTGATCATGACCAGATAGATCACCGCAGAGAACGGTAACCCAATCATTACCGTTGCTGCCTGGAGCGTGTAGACCCCGTCAATAAAGAGCATCACTAAGGTCAAAGCCCCGGTGACAATTGCCCAGAAAATACGCAACCATGGTGCACCGTCAGCATCATTGGTGGTTGGCTTGGACGTCAAATTGGCCATGACAAGTGAACCGGAGTCCGCCGAAGTCACGTAGAACAGAAGACCGGTTACCACTGCGATACCGATACTAAATGTGGCACCAGGGTATTGTGCCAGAAGTGTGAAGAAACCGGATTCTGGATTATTGACAGCAGTGTTAGCGAATTCTTCATCGCCAGCCCGGAAGAATTCCAATGCGCCATTTCCAAAGATAGAGATCCATAGCAAAATGAAGCTAAATGGAATTAACAGTACGCCTAGCACAAATTGGCGGAGCGTACGTCCACGCGAAATACGTGCCAAGAAAAGCCCAACGAAGGCTGCCCACGCAATCCACCAAGCCCAGAAGAACAGCGTCCAGTCTTGCATCCATTCGGCTGAGGAATAATCAGGACTACCTTCGGTATAGGCAAAGGTGTTCATTAACATCGATGGGAAGCGGGAAAAGAAGTCCCCAATATTTTGAACCAGCTGGTTCAGTAGGTGTGCGGTTTGGCCGGAAAACAATACCCATAACATGAGTCCAACACCCAACAGCACGTTGAGTTCGGAAAGCCGGCGAATACCTTTATCTACACCTGTGACGGTCGAAATGATTGTAATACCTACAGCTAGGACCATCAGTGCAATCTGGGCACCCATGCTTTGTGGGATACCGAAGATATGTGACAGGCCGTAGTTCAGGAATACCACACCAATGCCGAGGGAAACGGCAATACCAAATACGGTGCCAAGCACCGCAGCAATTTCAACGGCATGGCCCGGGGCGCCTTTGATTCGTTTACCAAAGATAGGTGCTAGTGCTGAACGTATGCTCAGCGGCATGTGATAGCGGTAGGCAAATAGGCCGACCCCCATACCCATCAAGGCATAAAGCGCCCAGCCGGGAATACCATAATGAAACATTGTCCATAATGGGGCCATCCGGGCGGCTTCGTCGCTCATCCCGGATCCTTCTGGCGGGGTCAAGATGTTTGTTGCCGGTCCAGAGATTCCGAAAAACATCAGGTCTACACCGATACCGGCGGCAAATAGCATGGATGCCCAGGTAAACAGGTTGAATCGCGGCCTGGAGTGATCGGGGCCTAATTTGACCCGACCGACTTTGCTCAAAGCGACCACAAGAACGAAGACCACAACGATGGTAATCGTCAGAACGTAGTACCAACCTAGATTGTCTGCGACCCAGTCCATGGAGCCGAAAATGACTGACTCTGCCTGTGTGGGTAAGAGCCAGGCCCATAAGACAAATGCGACGATAAGTACGGCAGAGGTAATAAAAACTGGTTTATTGACTGGTGAATGCGTCGGCTTTTCGTTTGGTGTCTGATCTGGTGATGCAGCCCCAGACGTGTGGGTGGGTTGAGCAGGTGGTACAGCAGAAGACTCCACGGTACTAGCCATAAAATTCCTCTCATTGAGACAGTACGAATGAGGCCCGACAGTACTGCAGCTCACTATCGTTGCGATGCCTGGGCTCTGGCTACGATAAAGGTATAAACCGATTGAAAGCAAAATAGACCGTATTATCGTTATTTAGGCCACAGGCCATGGTGGGCTCAGACTGAAATTATCCTACCTGTCAGTAATAAAAACAGTTCTGGTCATGGCTCATCTATGTCCAATGGGGTCTGTGCTTTGTGTCACTGCAGGGTTAGACTGACGCGATAACCTCTGAATAATATCGAAGCAATTTGTTGGGAGCGTACCAGTCCCGTGTTTAAGAAATTGTTCAAAACCAAAGCCTTCACCAAACGCAACGCAAAAATACTTGGCGGCGCGTCGGCTGTAGTTGGGCTGGGGGCTGTGGCAGCTTATGACATGCTCCAAAAACAACAATCTGTATTGCGTAACTACCCGGTGATCGGACATGCTCGGTCTGCTGCGCTTCTGATCCGCCCAGAGTTACAACAGTATTTTATTGAACGAGACTGGGATGGCCGGCCTTTTGACCGTACTTCGCGTGAACTCATTTATGCGCGTTCAAAAGATGCCAAAGGCGAAGAATCGTTTGGTACAATTCACGACGTTACCGCAGAAGGTAAAGAGTGGTTCGTACATTCGATTACGCCGGTATCGCCTCCTGAGAAGCCACCTAGAGTTCG
>DXHA01000053.1 GCA_019113675.1 Candidatus Yaniella excrementigallinarum | reverse complement strand
ATGGTGCCGAGGTTTTCCTTCTCGAAAGCGCCGCCAAGCCCAAAACCGTCGAAACCTGCCTCAACGCCGGAGAAATCAGCGTGCATAGCGGCCAGATCGCGGCAGGCTTTGCGGCGAAGATCCTCATACTGGGCACCCTGGATGACACCGTAGAGGGCCTGATAGGGGTGGTCGGCTCGTGTGTGGGTAAGTTTGGCGTGTTCATCGAGGCTGCGCTGTGCCCAGCTGCGGGTACGTTCCAATGACTCCACTTGGTAACCGCGCGAGTTGTGCAGGGTGGTGAGCTCGTCAAAGGCCATCATGATATCGGCGCCTAGCTGATGCTGAATGTTCATCGATATTTCCGGGGTGAATCGATGACGGTCGCCGTTAATATGGGAGCGGAACCACACCCCGTCGTCGTCAACATTTGCCAGGCGTTCTTTACCCGGGGCCACGGCGTCGTCGGCACCGATTTGTTCCTGTGCCTCCGGGCCAGTCATATCAATAACTTTTTTAAATCCAGAGCCCAGAGACATGACCTGAAACCCACCCGAATCAGTGAATGTGGGGCCCGGCCAGTTCATAAATTTTGCCAGCCCGCCGTGTTGATCCAATAGCTGGGGGCCCGGTTGTAGGTACAGGTGATAAGCATTGGACAGTACTGCTTGGGCACCTAAATCCTTGACTACCTCGGGCAGCACTGCTTTAACGGTGGCTTTGGTGCCCACCGGGATATATGCCGGAGTCTGAATATCGCCGTGTGGTGTGTGGATGGTGCCGGTACGGCCGTGCGCAGTTTTAAGGCGCGCGTCAAGGGTAAAAGAAAAATCGCTGGGTTCTGCCATGAAGTGTAGTCTAGTCGTTTCTTTATGCGACTCGGCACAGCTTAGCGGGCTAACCGGCGGATTTGTATGTCAGTGTCGGCCAACTGGTCAGGGTCTACGCGTACATCGCGGGTGATGATGCGTGTGGCGGCACGAATAACCATGTGGTCATCGATGGCTGCAGCGCCGATGAGCCGATCGTTGTTGATAACAAAAATCGCATGATCTCCCCGGTGCACCAGATGCTCGTGGGCCTGTGGGATAACCCGGCCCACAGCCTGTGCATCGTGCCCAAACTGATCCGACCACACCCACTGCGGTGTTGGTACGGCAGGTTGGGTGCCCATAATAGTGTGCACCACCCGAGCCGCCGAAGCCCGCCCATGGTCCCAGTGGTCATGGCGTGGTTGGCCATGTATTCGACACACATCACCAATGGCATAGACTCCGTCAATATTGGTGCGGTAGTGGTCGTCAACAACGATGCCGTCATCAATGCTGACACCAGAATCTTGTGCTAGCTCTACGGCCGGGGCAACACCGACGGCAGCGATTACCAAATCGAAATCAGCTAAATTTTCATCAACGGTCAGGCGACGTGGGATAACGTCCACCTGGTCGGTCATGTTCCGATAGAGGCTGTGGGCTAGTTCCCCAAAGATTTCGGTGGCTGGTACCTGTGGGGTGAAAACTGTGACCTTAGCCCCCAGGGTTTTGGCCGAGGTTGCCAGCTCGGGTGCCAGCAACCCACCACCGGCGATGGCAACGCGAACCCCTGGCTGCAGTGCGGCACGCAGGGCCTGGGCATCGGCGAGGCTGCGCAGGGTGTAGACGGGTTTGGCTAAGTCCAGGGTTTTGGGTACCGCACCGGTTGCGATCACCACATGATCGGCATCGAAATGTTGGCGGGTTGTCTCAACTGTGCCCGGGCCGAAACTTATGGCTGTATCTTGCACCCAGGTTACGGAATGCTCTTGAAACCACTCGGGTGGAGCTAGTGCAAGATCAACGTCGTCGTCAACGAGATACTCGGTGGATAATGGCGGGCGATCCAGGGCGGTTTCGTGCGGATCGATAATGGTTACCGTGCCGGTATAACCGGCTTCACGTAGCCCTGCGGCTACCGAAAATCCGGCAACCGAACCCCCAATAATAACCGTGCTAGGCATGCACACCGGGACTGAGAAGTACTCGGCCGTCGACGACTTCGATCTTATGTGTTGGGGCATCGACTGTGGCCGGTAGGTTCAGGACTTTACCATTGGCCAAGCAGAAACTTGAGGCGTGTTTGGGGCATTCGACCGTACCGTCTTCGACCCAGCCTTCGGATAATGAGTAATTGCCGTGGGTACAGCGGTCATTGAGGGCGTAAAAACCTTCTTCGGTGCGAAACACCGCGATGGGCTCGTCCCCAGTGATCTCATGGCCGAGGTAGACGCCTTCTTCGAGTGGAAAATCTTCTGGTGTACCAATATCAATAGCTGTCATAACTACCTCCGAATTCTAGATTCCCCAGTTTGCCCATGCCATTGCTTGGGTCACAAGCTTTGCGCGCCCGCCTTCGAATTCATCTTGGACATCCGCAGACATGGCCTCATCCGGGGTCAGCCAGGCTACTTGCAGGGCGTCTTCGCGGGGTTGTGTGTCGCCACGGACCGGCACAACATAGCACAGGGCTACCGCGTGTTGACGTTCATCTACCAGGCCTGAGGTAGAACCATACGGGAAGTATTCGGCTACGGTGAAGGGGGTTAAGCTGATGGGCAACTGGGGCATGGCCAGCGGACCTAGATCTTTTTCTAAGTGTCGCATCAGTGCATCGCGCAGTGGCTGCATATACTGTACTCGGCCGGAGACAAATGAATACCGGAACGTTCCGGAGGTGTCGGCCCGGTATAACAGTCCGACTTGCACAACGCGGCCATATTCATCGAGGCGGACAGGGATTGCTTCAACATAGAGCATCGGCAAACGTGCGCGTGCCGCTGCTAATTCCGTTTCATCTAGCCACCCGGGATTCGGGTCTGGAGTTCGAACCGTCATGGCCCCACTCTATACAATAGCCATCATGCCTTCATACCGTGCAGTGCTTGCTATTGGTGATGTTTTTGCAGGTCATCATCCCGACGAAGTATTAGATTCTGCTGTGGCTGCGGTATCGTCCAGCGCCACGGTTGAGCACACCGATATTCGCATCGTGTCCAATGTGCCACAAATTATTGTGCGCTTTCATCTCACCGACGGCGATGCCCACCGGATTGCCGCGGATATGCGAGATGCTGTTTCCACGGTGGCTTCGGTGGGTCCCGGGCAACTTTTGATGCGTCGGAGCGGACGTTGGGTCAGTGTTTAGTCCGAATAGACTAAATGGTCTAGGGCTTGTTTTTCCGCCGTCGCAATCTGGTAGCGGCGGTTTTCGGTGGCAGCAAGGATAATAAACAGCCCTAATAAGGACAGCCCGGCAAGTAAAAATGCGGAGTTTTCTCCAAACAGACGGCTAGCGCAGATAGCGATCATACCGAAGCTGAACCCGACTGCAACGGACATTCTTCCGCGTCCGGTCAGTGTCAGTTTGGAAAGCACGACCAGGACTAGCAACACCAGCAGGATCGCCCAGACAATTTCGGGAATCCACAACAGATCCAGCAGGTTCCAGGACGCTAGTGCGGTAAAGATAGTCGTTGCAGAAAAAATCAGCATCCAACCGGCAAATAAACCGATGGGTACATCGACGAAAAAACGCTCTTGGACCGTGCGCTCGGTATGGTTATTCAAGCTGCCTATCGCCCGGGTGAGCAATAGGGTGGTCGTAACGGAGGTGATCGCCTCCAACCCAAAATCCTGGAAATGGATCAGCAATTTCGTGACCGCAGCTAACAACATGGCGTTAGAAACATACCAGGCCGTTCTTCGGTTACGCACCGCCGAGTATTGTGAGGGTGCCCACTGATACAACGTGTATAGCAACATCGCTAGCCACAAGAATGGCCAGGCTGCAACATGCCAGAACGCCATGGATAATAACGATGTCGAGCCGGCATAGATGCCATCGTGAGCTTCAAGTAACGATGGCCATGGGCCCATCCATCCCAAGCTAAACAATCCGACCACGACAAATAGCACCCAGCTGATGCTTAAGGTAACGCGGCGAAAACCATCAAGTTGTTGTGGGTCTGGATTATCCGTGTCTGGTTCACGAAACGGCAGGACCACTTCTTCGTCCTCAGGGTTTTCTTCTTCTTCTTCAGACCGCAGGGGCGGGGGAGTCTGGGCCTCAATCGAGCGGGCCTTATTGACTATGCGGTCTAGGCGCTGCCACTCCGGTAGGTTTTTGCGGGCACGCTCAAGTAGCTCTTCATCGGTGAGGTATTCGTCGTCGGCCTGAAGCATCGGACGGTTTTCTGGTGCTGGTACGTCATCGGACTGTAACTCGTGAGCTGCTTGCAGTAGCGCTTGGGTCTCGCGCTGTTGCTGACGGCGCCGTGCTTCGGCAGCCTGCTGGCGTTCCAGCTCGGCCATGCGTTCGGCTTCGCGTTCCCATTGTTCTTCAAGAGCTTGCCGAGCTTCCTCAACTTCTTCGGCAAGACGACGAGCGCGCTCTGCGGCCAAACGGGCAGCACGGCGATCGTCTTGCAGCTTTTTCCAACGGGCTTGGATCCTGTCAGGAGTATTGGCTATTGCCTGTTCAATGTCTTCTTGGGTGGGTCCGCGAAAGGAATCCAGCCAGGCATTGAACTTATCGCGCAGAGTCCATTTATCGTCTTGAGAAAACGGGGATCGGGCGGGAACCTCTACTTTTTCGGGTTCATTATTGGGTGCGGGGGATTGCTGAGTGTGTTTCAGCCGCGATAACGCCTCGGATGACTCTGACGAGTTTTCAGACATATGCACTCCTCCCACCGCCCGGTGATGTCAATGAGTCCGACTATTTTACTGTTCTACGTGGTTTTTTCCCAATGGACACGCTTTAGGCGTGCTGCTCTAGTGAGCTTATGGTCTAAACTTGAGTGTTTGCTGTGTTGTGAATGACCGTAGTTCTCCGGTCAGTGGGTCGCGAAACGACAGTTTGTCTGCCAGTAATTGTAGGGGTTTGGTGTAATCATCCGGAGCATGTTCCAGTAGTTGCGGATAAAAGCGATCGTGTAAGATGCCGTGGCCCAGGGCTGCCAGATGGATACGCAGCTGATGCGTTCGACCTGTTCTAGGGTACAACGCCACATGGGCCAGATCGTCATTATGAGATAACAATGTGATATCAGTTGCCGCATTTGGTCCGGTGGTCGGTGCGTGACTGCGCCGTCGTTTCCCAGTTCGAGGTGGTTGGATCCGGCCGGAATCAGCAACATCATAGGCTGCTACTTCGGCGGTAATAACCCCTTTGGTTTTGATGATCCGGTTACGAAAAGTCAGCGGAAAACGCGCCAGATAAGCGGGGGAAGGCAGCTGCACTACGGCTTGATATTGCCGGTGAACTTTCCGGTGCTCAAATAGCTGTTGATAGGCCCCGCGGGTTTGCGGGTTGGGCGAGAACAACAATACTCCGGCGGTGGCCCGGTCTAACCGATGTAATGGCACAAGCTGGGGAAGGTTTAGTTGGTTGCGTAGCCGCACCAGCGCCGTCTGCTGCACGAATTGGCCGCCGGGGGTGGTGGGTAAAAAATGTGGTTTATCGGC
>DXHA01000052.1 GCA_019113675.1 Candidatus Yaniella excrementigallinarum | reverse complement strand
GCGGGTCAGGTTCCTATTAGCAGTTGAGAGTATGTCACTGCCTTTGGCGGCATCACCCCCCGGATCATTTTCAGACAGGGACAGGAATAAGCCATACCAAAACCAGCGACTAGTTCCATCTCCTCGAAAGGAATAAGGGAACGGAACAAACATAACCCACCCCTGAAGCAGGGAATAGACTATGAATCAACGGTTGCCTCAAACGGAACTGCTAACAACGTAATGGGGCAGCATCGATGACGTCTTCGGCTTCTTACGAATTAATTCCGGTGTCATGGTCGCTTTCAATTCACTCGATATTGGTGAGCGTGCTGTGATTACTGGAAGTGTTGCTAGCAGCGAGCATGTCGGATTTAATCCAGAAACTCTGGTCCGAAACTGGCATTTGCGACAGGCAATCAAATTTCTTAGCCACAGCAACATCTCCTGGGATGACGTTATCTCGTAAGCGGTAAAACTGGAAGAAATCCCCGAAACCGTCGGCTATTTTATGAGCGGCGGTTTCGGGGACAAAATTTACGCCCGTTATCTTCGGATAGCGGTGTCAATTACCAGTAACTAACTTTTGGGTGCTGAATCTTCCCCGACCTGCCGATTTTCTTCCGGATCGTCCTGGTCACCCCATTTTCCGGTCTCATAATCAAAGTCGATTTCGTTGCCGTCTTCGTCTGTCCGTTGATACCACTCGGTGAGTTCCTCAGATTGGGAATCAAACTTTGAACCTGCACCACGGCCCTCTGGAGCTGGGGAGACAGAGAATTCGAAATCGTCTCCATGTTCTTCTAGACCTCTGACCACAGCATTTCGAACAGCGTTGCTTGCGTAGTTGCGGCGAATAGCTGCGGGATCTGTATGAAGATCCTTAATGAAGCCGATAGTCATGAAAATCAGAACAACCGAGAACGGCAATGCAATGAGGATGGTGAGGTTCTGAAGGGCTGTTAGCGTAGTTGAACCACCAGCTAAGAGCATGACGATGGCGATACCGACCATGCACAGTCCCCAGAAAACAACCACGAGCTTATTTGGAGCGGGATTACCGCGAGAAGACATGGTTCCCATGACCAAGGAAGCAGAGTCCGCGGAAGTTACAAAGAAGATGCTAAGAACTATCACCAGAATTATCGGGGTGATTGAGTTCAAAGGCAGTTGGTCAAACAATGCGAAGAGGACTTGCTCGTTGTCTGCCGTGCCATCAAACAGTGCAAGGCCCTCGTTATGGAAATTGATTGCAGCCCCACCGAAAATAGTGAAAGCTAGAATCAAAATAACCGTAGGTGCCGCAATCGTGGCCAGTGCGAATTCACGGATGGATCGACCCCGAGAGATACGGGCAATGAACATTCCCACAAACGGTGTCCAGGCAATCCACCAAGCCCAGTAGAACGCTGTCCATCCGCCTTGAAAGTCCAGAGTTTCTTGTCCCCACGACAAAGATTTACCCATCATTGGGATGTATTCATCGATGTATGTGGCCATTCCCGATGGAATGAGGTTGAGCAGGAAGAGGCTTGGCCCGAAGATGAAGACGAAAGCGACTAGCCCCAGGGTAAGACTGATGTTGATATTAGAGAGATAACGGATTCCTCGGGCAACTCCGGAGACAGCGCTGATGATAAATGCTGCACCGAGGACACCGATGATTATGATGACAACGTTATTCGCGAGTTCACCAGCGCCGGAAATGATCTGAACGCCGCGGGTAATTTGCAATGCCGAAAGTCCCAATGTTGCTGCGGTGCCGAACAGGGTAGCAATGATGGCCATCATATCGATGATCCGCCCGACAATTTTTTGATGAGGATCCGAACCTATTAAAGACCTGAAAGTCGAGCTCATTAGCGACGGGCGGCCGCGCCGAAATGTGGAATATGCAAGTGCTCCGCCAACGAGGGCATACAGTCCCCAAATTGCAAGACCCCAGTGAAAGTGTGACTGAGCCAGAGCCTGGTGCAAAGCTTCTGGAGTTGCTGGTTCCGCAGTGTGAGGCGGCGGTGATAGGAAGTACGCCAAAGGCTCGGAGGGGCCAAAGAAGAAGATGCCTACGCCGATACCCGCGCCGAACATCATAGCTATCCACGAGAATCGGGAGAATTCAGGCTTTTCGTCATCCTTGCCAAGTGGAATATTTCCAAACCGTGAGAATGCAAGGTAGAGCATTACGAACAGGCCCAAGCCCATAACTAGATTGAGTAGCCAAGCGACATTGTTCATAGCCCAGGCGTAGGCAGTTGAAGATACTGAGGCGACTGACTCGGGACTCGAAATTCCCCATGCGATGAAAGCGACAATGAAGATCGCTGTTACGGAGAAAACAATCTTGTCAATTCCAAAAGTGTTCCTTTGCTCTTCGACGCTGATACCCGGCACGAGACCAGGGTGAAGGTCGTGCGGGTAAAGGCCGAGTACAGCAGAACTGCGCTTTTTTAAAAGGTTATCGGTTGACGAGCGTTCTTCAGGTTCTTCCTGATCCGCCCTATCGTTGAATGTAGTAGACAAAGTTACTCCTTTGTACCTGTTTGGTTGATTGCATCGTTTCCGGTCATCCGGAGATCCACCACGTTGATGCAGGCGTGATGGTGAAGGTTGATTAATTAGGCTTAGTCCAGTGGATAGAAATCTAGACTGTCGAAGAAATTTCCTGCCTCATAAATCAGGTGCTCCGTTTAACTCGCCTCGGCGGACAGAACACGACCGTTGACCACAATGTGATTCAGGGCTTGGAATCGCTCCTTGATTTCGACTTCGATTGAGGCGGCGGAATTGTTAAACATTGGTGAACCATGCTGACCCTCATGCCAATTTAATCGTGCGAACTTGCATTTTCCGCGTGAGGCAAAGGCTCGGAGGGGTTCACGTTGGTCTCGGGAACGATGTTAATGCCCATGTACTTTGAACGGAAAAGTGAGGGGTAGATTGAGGAAGTATTCTAGGCACAAACTGGAACAAGTCGTGGTTTTGCAGTGCCCGTGTCATTTAAGTCTATGCTACGACCACGAGGCGCTTCTTGTTCATCCTAGGTGGTGGCGACGGGTGTGCCCGTGATGAACTGTCGGTTGAACACCTTGAGAGCTTCGCGAGATGGCTCACCAGAAAAAGTTTTATTGATGGTCTTCACATCACGGTTTTTAAACGCGTATGCCAGAGAATTTAGACCGAGATCTGAGAGCAAAGAGCGCTCTTTTCAGGTAATGCGGCTTGTAGAATCGTCGCCAGTGGATGTGGTGAATGGTCAAGTCCATTTGAGTGGTGTTTCTCCCTTTAGGAACTCACAACGAACATCATTTCCTATGGACAAGACATCCAAGCTAAAAGGGTGACTACTATTCGGGGCAATCACACTTAAGAAATCTAAAATCTCTTATGCAACAGTACGGCCGTCAACAAAGACCTTCTTGGGCATAGGCCTATGCAAAGCCCATTCAAATTGGATGGGCTTTTCGCCTCTGTGGGAGACATAGTCAATCTTGCCCAGGAAAGCATAGGCAGCTGCTGTACCCACCTCATTGTCACTGTGGAACCGCGTCGCCATGACAATGCTATTTCCGCGCTCTTTGTGGTGGATGTAGCGCTGACCAGACGGACTTGCCAGTGAGGTGCGGTTTTGAGATTCCCAATGTAAAAGCTCCGGCGAGATCGGATAGTCGCGGTAGTCGGTGGCAGCACTTGTGCCTGCTCGCTTTTTAAAAGTCACGAGGAAAAGGTCAGTGCGCAGCTTTTCGATGTATCGTACGCCCTCGCGCGGCAATGAAATCATGTCTTTCAAAGGTTTGTCTTCTAAAGCACCGATGAGCTCCGCCAAGGAGTAATCCGCATGAGACTGCAAGATACTTACCCCAGAAGCCTGCGGAATAACGCGGGAAGCACTAATGCCGTATTCCATAATCTGGCGTAGTTCTTCGCGCACGGCAGGGAAGCGGCGCAGGAGATTCACGGCATCGGCGAAGCCTGCCGGAAGAAGATTTTGCGGTTGGTTCGCCCAGAAAGACAGCACGAGCATCCGCGCATAGGAGCGCAGTTCTTCATCGAATGAATCAGGGTCAGGTCCTACCGGATCTAATACACGCAAGTAGTTCTCTGCCCGCGCGCGGTCGTTGATGTGCAGCATGGTGCGCAGCCTTTTCAGCAGAAACTCTTCCGTAGTGCGGTCTTGTTCTGGAACTGGAACAAACGCTTCGGGGGCATCGATATTTTCTGTCTCGCGCACCAGCCGTGTCCAGGAATATTGATTGGAGCTGCGGGTTTTATATAGGTCTGAAATTGGGATGCCGGACTCGGCGAGAAACTCTGAGAGATCCGTGGTGTTAATATCCGCTGCCAGTGCTTTGATTTTCTTCAAAGAACTGCTGGCGGCATTGCGGATATTTTTCAATACCTGTTCTTGGGTTACGCGGTCCAAGCTGATGTTGGACCCAGCAGGCATGGAGCGAAAGCCTGCTTCGATTTCCTGGATGAGGTGAGTGCCACGCTTTTTGGTGAGTGCTTGGTAGCGCTCGGTGAAATCGAATTGGTTATTTTGCTGGCCGATGAAATCTAAAACCACGCAGGCATCTTTGCCGTGGGAAAGCCTCAACCCACGGCCGAGCTGTTGGATAAATAGCACCGGCGATTGCGAAGGACGCAGCAGCAACAAGGTGTTGAGCTCAGGGATATCCACGCCTTCGTTGAAAAGATCGACGGAGAAGATCGCCTTGATGACCCCGCTGCGCAAATCCGCGATGGCCTGTTGGCGCTGCGGTAGGGAAGTACCGCCGTGGACAGCGCGAGCAGGTAGCCCAAAAGTATTAAATTGTGCGGCCATGTATTCGGCATGCGCGATGGAAACACAAAAGCCCAAGGCTTTGAGCTGCGAGATATCTAAAACGCGCTTTTGAATCTCGTTGATAATAAATTTGGTGCGCTTTTCACCGGCATGCACATAAAGATCGCTCAGCTCCGCGGTGTCGTATGCCTTCTGCGTACGATTCCACGTCAGACCGCTAAGGTCCGTGCCATCGGCGATGCCGTAGTAGTGCATCGGCGTAAGTAACTGCAGGTGCAAAGCATCCCACAGGCGCAGCTCGTGGGCTACGCGGTAATCAAAGAAGTTCTGCACATTCTCGCCATCGGACCGCTCCGGGGTAGCGGTTAACCCGAGCAGTTCTTTAGGCTCAAGATGATC
>DXHA01000004.1 GCA_019113675.1 Candidatus Yaniella excrementigallinarum | reverse complement strand
AGACATCGAATGAGTGGTTCGGGAACCAGCGATAGGGTAGGTACCTACGAATCTCGACCGAGAATGTCTCCCGTGGTCGAGTGACTGCACTTCGTTCTTCTGGGGTGCCTATGTGATGTTTGCGCGAGTCGCTTACGCGCACTCCGCTAACCGGCGGCCAGCGCGATCCGGCCACAACGGCCCCGAGCACGAAAAGTGGATCATGGAGATCCTTGAGGCGTTCGACGCCACGGGCAGTGTCCACTCGGCCGCTCAGCTGGCCAGGGTCGATCCGAAGACGGTGCGTCGGTATGCCGCTGCCCGTGATGCGGGTCGGCCGGTGACCGGGGCCTCGCGGCGGGTGCGGATGATCGATGAGCATATGGGCAAGACCGAGGAGTGGATCGAGCGCAGCTCGGGTAAGATCCGCGCCGATGTGATCCACGTCCGGCTTGTCGCGATGGAATTCACTGGCACCGAGCGCACTACTCGGCGGGCGGTGGCGGAGGCGAAGGCTGCTTGACGGGCCGGGCACCTTCGCACGTATCGGCCGTGGATCACCGAGCCGGGCTTGTGGTTGCAGTTCGACTGGGGTGAGGGCCCGAGGGTGCCGGGCGCGGACGGGGTGCTGCGGGGCACGTTTTTGTTCTGCGCGTGGCTGGCGTGGTCGCGCTTCCGGATGGTGATCCCGGTCTGGGACCAGACTCTTCCGACGCTGATCGCCTGCCTGGACCAGGCGCTGCGTCGGATCGACGGGGTGCCGACCTACATCCTGACCGACAACGCCAAGACGGTGAGCATCGATCATGTCGCAGGCGTCGCGGTGCGCCACCCCCAGATCGTGGCCGCCGGGCGGCGCTACGGCACCCAGGTCCACACCTGTGTCCCCTTCGATCCGGAGTCAAAGGGCGGCACGGACTCCACGGTCCGGCTGGCGAAGGCCGACGTGGTGCCCACCCAGGCCAACCTGCGGGCTGAGTATGACTCGATCGCCGAGCTGGAGGCCGCGTGTGAGGCCTTCTGCGCCAAGGTCAACGGTCGGGTCCATCGCAAGCCAGCGCGGGTTCCGGCCGAGGCGCTGGTCGAGGAGCGGGTCCGGTTGCATGTGCTGCCGGCCGCACCGCACACCCTCGCGCTGGGCCAGACCCGAATGGTGAACACCGACCATACGGTGCGCTACGGCTCGGTGCGCTACTCCACCTCGCCGGGCCTGGTTGGAACCGAGGTCTGAGCCCGGGTCGCCGGGACCGAGCTCGTCCTAGCCCGACACCGACTGTCCGCCCCGGGCACTCCACGGATCGACCTGGCCCACTATCCCAACCATCCTCAAGGCCCCCACTGAGCACCGCGTCCACCGGTGCCGAAAGCCCGCAGTCAAGAAGAGCGCGACTTCCTCGCCCTCGGTCAGGGTGCCGGCGACTGGCTGATCGCCGCCTCTCGTTCCGAAGACGGATGCCTCGGCAAGGGTTACTCCGCTTCCCGACGCAACCGTGGCGATGCTCAAGCGTTGTCATCACAGGCTAAAAGCGAGCACATCATTGCTGTTTCCCTCGCATGTCATGACTTTGCGGGACCCGTCGAACACTCAGAGGGAGCTGCGCGACGTGCGTCATCAGATCGGGTATCCCGAGCTATCAACGCATACATTCCGTAAGACGGCGGCGACCATGCTTGACCGAGCAGGTATGTCAGCGACAGAGATCGCAGCGTTCCTCGATCACAAGAACCCTTCGATGACCCAGGACGTCTATATGAACACGCTCAAGGGCGACACTAGGGCGGGAGCTGTGATGCAGGAACAGCTGAAGGGAATGATTTGAAAGTGCGGGGTTTATGCGGGGTGTCTGACTGTTAGAAAAAGAAAAGGACCCCCGCGATGTAGAAGCTACGCGAGAGTCCAGTGGCTCCGACCGGCATCGATCCGGTGACCTTTCGATTTTCAGTCGAACGCTCTACCAACTGAGCTACAGAGCCGAAGCTAGCGCTTCTGGACAAAGAGCCCGTCCTTTAGGACAGGCTCTTCGATCCGCGACCCTGACGGGACTTGAACCCGCGACCTCCGCCGTGACAGGGCGGCGCGCTAACCAACTGCGCTACAGGGCCAGTGAAAACACTCTACAGTATTTTCTCAAGTCAATTACTGACCTGTACCCCCAACGGGATTCGAACCCGTGCCGCCGCCGTGAAAGGGCGGTGTCCTAGGCCACTAGACGATGGGGGCCGGACTATCGCAGGGTTTCATCCCTTTGACGCGATCGACCTAGATCATCATAGACCTAAAGGTTTTGTTAATGCAAATTAGCGGTAGCGGCACATGAGCTTATCTAAACCAGCGGCGAATCGACAACGGTCAGTTAGCTAGAGGACATACAGCTTATAGGTGAACAACTATGCCCCAACCAGATACAGACAGGACTACCTACCGATGATACTGTGATATTCAGCACGGTTTAATCCCTGAGCGACTGGGAGAATCAGATGACCAAGCCGGTAATACCCAAGTTTTCAATGCCGATCGAAGATTCCGACGATGAATACCTGCACGCACATACACCCACCCGAATCGCCACTTCACTGCGCAAGCTCATCTGCAAAGGAAGCCTGAGCCCTGGCGCGAAACTTTCCGAAGAGACGATCGCAGCCGAATTTGAAGTCTCACGCAACACACTGCGTGAGGCTTTTACTGTATTAGTGGGTGAAGATCTAGTGCACAAGGTACCCAATAGAGGCGTATTTGTCATCGACCCCGGGCCACAAGATGTGCGAGAAGTCTATCAAACCCGGCGATTCCTGGAGCCGGCAGCTATTCTGTGGGGCCAGCTTACACCTGAGCTATCAGAGCAATTCCTGCACATAGCTGACCAAACACGTCGTGGCGTCGCACAAGAAGACCTTGAGGCTCTTGAAGTTGCTGATCGGGAATTTCACATGGCAGTTGTGGCACTGGCTGGTTCGGTAACGCTGTCTGCCACCATAGATCGTCTACTTACACAACTTCGACTAGCTTTCACTGGTCTCAACATCAATCCGGGCATTCATGGTTCTTTTGCCCAGCAAAACCTGGCCATCATTGATCGTATCCTCAATAATCAGCGCGTTGACGCATCACGCGGCCTACATAGATACCTTGATCTGGCTGAAAACATGGTTATACAGTATGCGACCGCTGATGGCAAACCCGTACGCTTTCACGTCGATGGCACACACGAGGCCTCCACTAAAGAACAAAGCTAGTTCGGAACTGCCCACCCATCACGGATTGGTCACCGTACCCCTATAAAGCGCTGCCTTGGATCGCTAAATGGTCTCATGTCAAGGACCCTGCGGTTTTCTGTGTAACAATTTTATAAATCCCCACTATGACGCAGATCCCGATGATTGCAGGCGTGTCGCGATAATTACACGAATGTGCTTTATGTATGCGCATGTTTCAAGTGTTGCAGTTGTGACAAGAGTGCAGATAAAGTCTTTGGCTGTGGTCGAAATAGCTTAATACGAGCTATATAACTGGACTAGCCACAGAATGAGGAATAATCGTGAAATCACGAAGCATGAGAGGGGCAGCCGCGGGGGTTGCCCTTGTAACGGTCGCAGCTATGTCTGCCACCGCAATGCCGCAGATTTTCTCTGACTCCGACAGCTTTTTCGCTGGATCCAGCACGTCTGAAGCATTAACCGAAGTACCGGATCTTCCAGACGAAGAGACGATCGCCGCAGCTAAGGGAGATCCTGATGCTCAGGCTAAACTGCGCGAAGACCTCAAAGAGATCCTGGAGAAGAGCAACCAACGTCTAGCAGAAGCTGAAGGTCGGACGCTTTCCTCTAATGAGAAAGTTCGTGAGCTCAGTGAAGCTGCCGCAGAAGCCCGTCGGGAGGCAGAAACCGCGGCCCAGCAAGCGGAACTTGCTTCCGAAGAAAATGAACGTGATCAGGAAAATGCCGGGGAAGCCGTTGCGGACATGTATCGCAACGGAGGCTTGAGTACTGAAGAGTTCATGCTGGGCGACGAAGATGCGCTCAGTGCTAACGCCTTGAACCAGCAGATCAATGATGGTTTGGCAAGCGATGCTGACGATAGTGAGGCTAATAGCAACGCTCACTCGCACCTGAGTGATAACCAGGACGCGAAATCAGATGCACTTGCAGACGCACAGCGCGAGGCTGAAGAACGAGAGGCGGAGGAAGAACGCGAACGTCAACGCTTGGCAGAAGAAGAAGCCGAACGCCAAGCTGAACAGGAGCGTCAGGAGCAGCAGCGTATCGCTGTTGCCACTACTATTCAGGAATCCGAAGAAGTCGATGAAGATGAAGCCACCGATATCGTTGAGGAGTTAGAAGACGAGAGTACACAGGAGGCATTCGACGAGGTTGCTGGAACCGCAACCGCTTCAAGTGAATCGTCACCGACCAGCACCGAAGCGGCCTCAGAGGCTCCGGTAACACCGACGGAAGAAGCTCCAGAGGAGGAACCTGAGTCGTCGGCACCTGCACAGGAACCTGAGCAGGAATCTACGCCAACACAGGAGTCGACGCCGGAACCAGCGCAGACCACCGCACCTGAGCCGACTCAGACTGCTACCCCTGAGCCTGCATCGACGCCGACGTCAACTCCGACGCAAACGCAAACACCGACGCAGACTCCAACGCAAACACAGACGCCTACGCCAACACCGACTCGGACGGCTACACCAACGCCAACCCAGACGGAAACCACTGCGGCACCGGAACCAGAACCAGAACCGACACAGACTACTCCGGCTGCGCCACCCAGTGGCAATATGTCGGCAGCGGTTAACTGGGCGGTCAATAAGACCAATGAACCCGGCACATCGTATGTCTGGGGCGGTAACGGCCCGAAGGGTTATGACTGCTCGGGCTTTACGGTGGCAGCCTTTGCCCAGGCGGGTAAATCGCTACCTCGTGTTTCAAGTGCACAGTACGCGGCGGCAAAACAGTATGTTTCGCTGGATAATTTGCAGCCCGGTGACCTGGTGTTCTGGTCCAATAACGGCCAAGGCTCCGGTGTTTACCACGTTGCCATCTATATTGGTAACGGCCAGATTGCTCACGCACGAAACCCCTCTACGGGTATCACCATCACTGACTTGCACTACTCACCGTGGGGCATGCTCAGTGTAGGTGGCCGCTACTAAAGTCTCCTTCGGGGGTTCGGAGTCCGGGGAAGTTCTCCGGACCCTTGGAGGCCAAAATTAAATATGGTGTATATACACTTCGGGGTGGCAAACCAGTTGGCTTGCCACCCCGAAGTTTTTCTATGCGCTATGGCTTAGACTGTGGGATCCTGATCGACCATTGGTCCGTATTGGCCGCGGTCTTCTAGGCGCGGGTCATCTTCGTAAGGCACGATCATGACTGGTCCGCGAGCATGTGCTGCGATGCCCTGGGATGTAGAGCCGAGCAATGCCCCGGCGAAACCACCCAGACCGCGGGTACCGACCACGGTCAGGCGCGCCGATTCGGATTCAGCAACGACCGCGTCCACGGGCACCCCGTCAATAACTTCTGATTCAATCTTCAGATTCGGGTAGTGGTTTTGTAGCCAGTCCACACCGGCGTTGAGTTTATCGCGTAGTTCATCGAACATGGCGCGTTCATCCACGGTTGAAGGCAGCCATTCCACAGCAGATGAGACCGGAGCCATGGCGGTGATGATGCGCAGACGACACGATGAGCTGCGACGGAGGGCTTCGTCTGCAGCACGTAGCATGGCGACACGGCCCTGTAGGGAACCATCTGATGCCACTACGACCGGTGCATCAGAACCGGCACGGGTTTCTTCGGCCCCGCGGGGAACCAATACCACCGGACATTTGGCTTGTGCCGGTAGACCGCGTGATACTGAGCCGACCAGCAGGCCTAAAAAGCCTCCGCGACCACGTGGGCCAGCAACTAGCAGTTCGGCATCATGCGAATAATCAATTAACACAGTGGCGGGGTCGCCCAGCTCTACTGCGGTACGGATCTCCACGTCGGTTTCGCCCAGTTCTGCTTGTGTAGCTTCCAGAATCTGTCGGCAAGACTGTGCCAGTGCTGAGTCTTCATGACCACCGGTGGCTGTGTCGACGGCTACCGATGGGAAAATAGGAAGCGTGTAGGCCGAAACCATAGTGAGTGGTACACCGATACGTTTTGCTTCGCGTAGTGCCCAAACAGCTGCGGCCAATGCACGTTTGGAGCCATCAACACCGACGACGACCCCGTGTTTTTTCGTTTTGGGGTGTTCTGGCAACTGTTCTTCTGCGTTTTCCCGTTCTACTGGGTCGTGTGGTTGGTCGGTCATTGCAGGTCCCTCCTGACGGTCATTTCACATCCGTGGATCGGTTGCGAAGGTTCTATCTATTAGTCTAATGCCGAAGTGAGCCCGGTAACGATGTCTACAACGGATCTTTCAACAGCAACGGGGTGATACCCGGTGGAGTGCCGGCAATAAAGTTGCTAGCTGCCGGGCCAAACTTGGTTTGAGCCGGTAATGGTTCAGAGCGCAATGCTGCACTGAACGCGTCTATGCCACCAAGTTGTGGGGCAGCCAGTTGGGTTTGAGTACCAACCATCACGATGTTGCCTCGGCGGCGACCTTTAAACATACTGGCATCAGAAATCAGGGTCACCTGGCTGAAGGCTTGGGCCATTGCGGCGGCTTCAGCCCGTGCCGGGGTGAGGTTGGGTGGGCCACCATAGTTAATAATGTAGGCGCCGTGTTCTCCGACCGCCCGGGCTGCGGTTTCGGCGGCTTCTACACCGGTTAGGTGTTTGGGTGTTATATGTTTTCCCTGGTCACTTTCCACAAATACGTCACGGATAATCACATCCCAACTATCCGGTTTGGTCTGAGCCAGTACTTGTCCGGCTTCACCAACGCGCATTTTGACGATCGGGGATCTGGGAAGCCCGAAGTTATTGCGGGCAAGTTCGGTGAGTTTGGCGTCGTATTCCACCGTGGTGTGCCGGGAGTTTGGGTACCGGTCTGCGCCCCAGCGTGCCAAGGTCGCTCCCCCACCTCCGAGGTGTAGGAATCGTAGCTGCGTTTCAGGTGTATACCGAAAGCTCAGTGCGATGGCGATCCAGCGCATGTATTCAAAGCCTAAACGTTGGGGCTCATCCGGGATCAGCTGGGAGGATTGCACCCCGTTGATCAGCAGCAGCCATGCTCCGGGGGTGAATCGGTCGGGTTGGATTTCTGCGGTGCCCGAATCGATCTCGTATCGGCCAGGTTCGATGTTGATTGCCGACCGCGTCTGGTTGCGGCGCTGTTTACTCATTTGCGTACCATAGCCTGTCGTGGCACCCCACGCCACGGTTCACTTATGGGCTGGTGTGGTTGGCCCATGGGAACAAAACCTGTTTGACGCAGAGCTTCTTCCACCAGGGGTTCGTCCCCGGCCGCCCAGAGGATTGCTGGCCGGTCCCCAACCGCCTGATTTATTAGTTGTTGGCCCACAGTGGTGTTGGTAGTCTCTTCGGCCAGATAGAAAAACCGGATGTCCTCCAACTCCTCTAATCCGTGTGCATAAAGGAATTCCGCCGTCTGGTCGCTGAGTTTGCCGGTGGCATGAATCGTGCCGACAATACGACCGCGCAGATCTTCCGCTAGCCACACTGTGTAACCCCGATCAATACGGGATTGCCAAAAGTCAACTTGCTCATCGATGGTGGCTTCTGCGGTAGTAAAAAACGTTTCGTCTTTGAGCTCGGCAAATATTTGACGCCAGATGCGGTGTTTGAACATTACGATCGCTTTGGCATCGGCCATCGCGGCATCACGAATATAGTATTCGGCGCCGGTTTCGGTAGTGTCTTTACGTTTGAAGGGCCAAATCACCGGCGGCCTCGCTATTGGTCCAGTAACTGGTTAACGCGTTGCACTTTTGCGTCCAGTTGGTCAGTTTTGGCATCTCGAATATCGGCTTTCATGGTAATGGAAATCCGCGCACCGTACGGTTGCACGGCGTCAACGCAGTCTTTGAGTACGCCCATGACTTCGTCCCAGTCACCTTCGATTTCAGTAAACATTGAAGATAACCGGTGCGGCAATCCGGAATTGCGCACCACATCGTAGGCGGCAGCTACGGCACGGGCGACTGAGCCGGTTGCCGCATCGTCGGCATTATTGGCGGCGGCATCGGCACCTAGTTCGCCGACACCCGATACGGAAATAGAAAAAGCTAAGATCATGTACCCATCGTAAACATGTCTGGCCGTGCCGACTATAGTAAGTTGCGGTGCATTTGCCCGTAGGAAAGGACCAGCAGCGATGGCGCAGGGTATTTATATCACAACGACGACGATACGAGCAGGAAAGTCGTTGGTGTCCATGGGGATGACTGACGCGTTAAACCGGCGCACCGGGAGGGTGGGATATTTCCGGCCGATCGTGCCCGGCGATGCCATCGATACCGACCCCATGGTAACCCTGATACGCGAAACCTTTGGGCTCAGTAAGCAGGCTGCCACCGGTGGGGTCACGGATGCCTATGCCCGTGCGATGGTGACCTCGGGCAAACAGGCTGAACTTTATGCCGAACTGGTGACCGCCTATGAACAAGTTGCCGCCCAAGCAGACGCCGTCGTCATCGAAGGCACCGATTTGACCACCGGCGATACGGGTTTTGAAACGGAAATCGATACGGATCTGGCACTGCATTTTAATGCACCGGTGATGGCCGTGGTATCGGCCCAAGGACTAACCGCCCAGGAGGCTTCCGACGCCGTTGAACTGACGCGCTCAAATTTGCGGGATGCCGGGTCTGAGCTGCTAAGTATTGTGGTCAACCGTGCCCAACCCGAATTGGTCGAGGCGATGGCGGCAACCATTGCCCCGGGACGCTACCAGCGCAAGGTGTATATTATCCCGGAGCTTGAAGAACTGCGCTACCCCACCGTCGGCGAGATCGCCGCGTCATTATCGTTGGATTGGGTTGCCGGATCCGAACAGTTAGACCGGGATGTGTCCGAGGTTAAAGCTGTGTCGATGGAGGGTGGTAACTTTTTGCAGGTCCTCAACGACGGCGCACTGGTGATTGTCTCCGGGGATCGTTCGGATGCAATTTTGGCAACCCTGGGCGCAGCCCGTACCGCAGAGTTCCCAGTACCAGCCGGGATGATCCTGACCAACGGTATCGAACCCAATGCGATGATCCAACGACTCTACGCCGACGCCCCATTTCCAGTCTTCGTCTCCTTTGCCGATACATTTACCATGGCCCGCCAGGTGGCTGCGGTACCGGCCAGCGTATCGACCGCCCAACCGCGCAAGACCGCCGCGGTGCTGGGCGCCTGGAATACCCACGTCGATGAAGCTGAATTATTGGGCCGGGTGGAACTTGCCCAGCAATCCGTGATGACCCCGGTGCGATTCCTACATCAGCTTACCGCACAGGCCTCAGCCGATCGTAAGCACATCGTGTTACCGGAGGGCCAAGATCCGCGCATTCTACGGGCCGCCGAAATTTTACGCCGTCGTGGGGTATGTGACCTGACCGTGCTCGGCGATATCGAGCAAATTCATGAAACCGCTGCAAAACAAGGCGTCGAGTTGACCGGTGTCAACGTGATCAATCCGGCAGAATCCCCCGATCGGGAACGCTATGCTCAAGCTTACGCACAAGCCCGGGCCCACCGCGGCATGGATATCGACACAGCGCGAGAAGTAATGCTGGATGGCGCATATTTTGGCACCATGATGGTCCAGCTTGGCGATGTGGACGGCATGGTCTCCGGTGCCGCCAATACCACCGCGCACACGATTCGCCCGGCCCTGGAATTTGTCAAAACGAAACCGGGTACCAAAATTGTCTCTTCGGTGTTTTTCATGCTGTTGCCAGACCGGGCGCTGGTCTATGGGGATTGTGCGGTCAATACCAACCCGGATGCCGAACAGTTGGCCGATATTGCCGCCGCCTCAGCCAAAACCGCCGAACAATTCGGAGTATCCCCGCGGGTGGCAATGCTGTCGTATTCCACCGGTGAATCCGGTAGCGGTGCCGATGTGGACAAAGTCCGAGAAGCCACCGCACTCGTACGGGATAACCGGCCCGAGCTGAAAGTCGATGGGCCACTGCAATATGATGCCGCCGTCTCGGCATCGGTGGCGGCCTCCAAGATGCCCGAATCAGAAGTGGCCGGGCATGCCACCGTATTTATCTTCCCCGACCTCAACACCGGTAACAACACGTATAAGGCCGTGCAGCAATCGGCTGGCGCCGTCGCCGTTGGTCCCGTATTGCAGGGCCTAAATAAACCGGTCAATGACCTCTCCCGGGGTACCACGGTCGATGACATCGTCAACACCGTTGCCATCACCGCCATCCAAGCGCAAGCAAACGCAGAGCAAAGCAGGTAACACGATGCTCATTTTAGTAATTAATGCCGGTTCATCCTCGCTGAAATACCAGCTGCGAGAACTCAACGACGACGGCACCGACACCGACAACCCGGTGCAGGCTTCCGGGCTGATTGAACGCATCGGGATACCCGGCTCCGGGATCGCAAACCACACCGAGGCCCTAGATGCGGTGGCCAGCCAGCTCGATGAGATCCTTGCTGGTCGCATAATTGATGCTGCCGGTCACCGGGTGGTCCACGGTGGGGAACGTTTCAAGGCCCCTGCAATTGTGGATCCGGAAGTCATTCGTGCCATTGACCGGTTGGCCCCGCTTGCGCCACTGCATAACCCACCGGCAGCCGAGGGGTTGCGGGCGATTCGGGATAAGTGGCCGGATATGCCCCAGGTGGTCATTTTTGATACTTCCTTCCACCAGACGATGCCACCGGAAGCTTGGCGCTATGCCATCCCGGATACCTGGTATGTTGATCACGGGATTCGACGCTACGGCTTCCACGGCACAAGTCACGACCTGGTGGCGGGTAAAACTGCCGCTCTGATTGGTGTGGATCGCGCCGAGTTTAACGGCACCGTATTGCATTTGGGCAATGGTGCCTCGGCGACCGCTATCAAAGGTGGTCGTTCGGTGGATACCTCGATGGGTTACACGCCATTAGCAGGTTTGGTAATGGGTACCCGTTCGGGTGATGTCGACCCTTCGATCGTCACGCATTTGATTACCTCGCATGGTTATGATGCCCAGGAGGTCGACTGGGTGCTCAACCACGAATCCGGGCTGCTGGGTATGACCGGGCATGCCGATATGCGCCAGGTGTTGGAAGCCGCCGATGCGGGCCATCGCAATTCGAGGTTGGCCATTGATGTTGCCACTTACCGGTTGGCCAAATATGTCGGCGCCTACCATGTGGCGGTAGGTGGTAGCCACGCCATTACCTTTACCGCGGGTATCGGGGAGAACTCGGCACCGTTTCGCGCCAAAGTGCTCGATCGGCTCGAAGTGCTAGGTGTGGAATATGATCATGCCCTGAATATGGAATGCACCGGACAATCCCAATTGATCTCAACACCTGATTCCTCCATTGCGGTGGCCGTGGTGCCCACCGATGAGGAAATGGCCATCGCCCAAGATACCTTCCGGCTGATCGAGCGCGCCGATGCGTGGGGGCAGGGCACCGATCCCAACTATTCGGTTCGTGCCTAAGAGCCATCGGTTTGGCGGGCCTGACGGGCCGAAGCAACGTCGTCGACAATCACCATAATGTTGTGCAGGCTGGTGATCAGTCCACCATAGAGTGGCCACTCTATGTCTGGCAGGTCGTCAGAGGCTGACATTTGGTCAGATAGGTTGTGAAGCCGATCGACTTGGGGCGATACATCGCCCTGCGGATCGGCAATAGCAAGGCCCACGTCGTTGACGATCTGGCCCCATCCCGACCGGAACTGTTCATCCCAGCTATCGACTTGGCAGGATGCTTCCCGAATGGTGCGTATCAGATTGCGCAGATGTGAGATGCCTTCTTCAATTCGGTCCAAGATCTCTTCATAGCTGACTTCTTGCTTACCGGATTGTCGATGCCGGATGATCTTTCGAGGGTTATGGCGTTCGCTTTCACGTGCCAATCGCACGGTTTGCCAAGCTGAATCCAGTTCCCGGCTCATCGATAGTGTTTCGTCTAACCAGTTATCCGCGCTGTTGCTATCCCACGAGTTCTTAAGCTCATCGGCCATCTCCACCATGACGGTGCCCATCCGGCGGTTGATGCTATCGACATACCGGGCTGCCTGCCGGTCTTTCAGCGGCGGCAGTACCAGTAGGTTCACCACGATTCCCACGCCCACTCCGAGGAGCAATTCGACGAAACGGTCGCTGAACATGGGATCATCAGCAGTAAAAATAAACAAGGCGGTGGTCGCAATGGCCACGCCCTCATCGCGGATCCACGACAGCCTTGCCCCCCAGTAGCCCAACCAACAACGCCAGTGCAAAGGTCCAAACATGAACACCGAAAAAGTGCATGATGATAAAGGCCAGGCCCATCCCCACAGCCGATGAAACGGTGGTTTGTGCGCCGCGGGATAGTGAGCGGTGGACCGTGGCGTGCACCGTCAGTAGTGCTGTCCACGGCGCCATAAAGGCAACTTGCGAACCCAACACAAAAACCGCCAACGCCCAGGCGATCGTGGAGGCGACAACCGCTTTACCAACCAGTAAAAAATCCGACAGTGTCTCAGGTTTTGTGAACCACTGCCTAAGCCGGGCGGTCTTTCTCGAAGCGGATGTGTGGTTGAGATATTTGGTTGAGCCCACCGCTTGGGAGGGTCCGGGTGGGCCGTCTCGTCGAAATGGCATACGTGATCCTATCAGCAGAAGGGTAGGCCACAGGCTACCAGGTGAATCCCGCCTCGTCAGCGTTGTAGGTGAGGATCGGCTCACCTTGGTTGAAATACTTTGACAAGCGGAGAATGATAAGTAAATATGCGCGAGGAAACATTGTCCAGGAAATATCCGCTATTACAACCCATAGTACTGTTGGTGCTAGTCGGGCTAGTGCTCGGGCTGGTGTTTTTCTTTACCGGGATGACACTGCAGCTGGCTATCGTCGCCTATATCGTCGTGGGCGTGACCATTGTGGTAGCCGGTATCGACATGATCAAGGCACTAAAAAGCGGGCACTGGGGTTTAGATATTCTTGCCATTATTGCCATGGTCGCCACCCTTGCCGTTGAAGAATATCTTGCCGGGCTTATTATTGCCCTGATGCTGACCGGTGGTGAAGCCCTTGAAGATCGAGCAGTCAGCCGGGCATCCCAAGAGCTTGATACTCTCATTCACCGGCGCCCCACCTTTGCCAATGTGCTAGATGAAGATGGTGTGTCGGTTCATCAGGTCAATATTGACGACGTACAGATCGATGACATCCTCATTGTGCGCGGTTCTGAGATTGTACCGGTGGATGGTCAGCTCTTATCCGACCACGCTTCCTTAGATGAGTCGTCGGTGACCGGGGAACCACTGCCGGTTGCCAAACAACCCGGCAGCACTATTACCTCAGGAACAGTTAATGGCACCGAGACGTTCCGGATGCGAGCCACCACTGAGGCTGCAGATTCACACTATGCCAAGATCGTCCAGCTCGTTCAAGATGCCGTGGATTCCCGAGCCCCAATGGTGCGGCTGGCCGACCGCTATGCGGTACCGTTTACGATCATCTCATTGATCGTGGCCGGGGTTGCCTGGTGGTATGCCGGTGATCCGGTGCGTTTCGCTGAAGTGCTGGTAGTGGCGACACCGTGTCCGCTGCTGATCGGGGCACCGGTGTCATTTATTGGCGGGATGTCCTCTGCTGCCCGAGCCAATGTGATAGTTAAAGACGGCAGCACCTTGGAGCGGTTGGCCAAGGTTAAATCCGCTGCGTTTGATAAAACCGGAACGATAACCCGTGGTACCCCAACTGTAGCTCGTATCGAACCGGTACATGGTTCAGCCCATCAAACACTGCAAATCGCTGCTTCTGCCGAACAATATTCGGTACATGTCTTTGCCGAACCCATCGTCGATTATGCGCGCGCTGAAAAAACGGAACTACTAGCCATCACCCAGGCAGAAGAGATTGCCACCAATGGGGTGACTGCAACGACCACCAGCGGCGAGACGATACGGGTCGGCAAAGCCTCATTTATTGCCGAAGTTGTTGCCGATTTTGACGAACTAGAACTAACCGCCGGCGAAACAGCCGTTTACGTATCATGCAATACCGAATTAATCGGCGTCATTGTGCTGGCCGACCCACTGCGCGAGACAGCGACCGATACATTACAGTGGCTCTCGGAGCACGGTGTGGTGCATATGAATATGGTTACCGGCGATATGCCCGGCACAGCACAGGCGGTGGCCAAAGAAGTTGGGTTTGCACCAGACCAAGTCTATGCCTCGATGACACCCACCGATAAGGTCGAAGTCGTCAAAATTATGCCCGGCCCGACGCTGATGGTTGGTGACGGCATTAACGATGCACCGATCTTAGCGACCGCAGATGTTGGTATTGCGATGGGAGCCCGCGGTGCTACGGCAGCATCGGAATCGGCCGATGCGGTGATTACCTCAGAAAATTTTGCCCGGCTTGCTGACGTAGTCCATATAGCCAAGCGCACCGTATCTATCGCGCTGCAATCAATTTGGTTCGGGATCTCGGTGTCAATCGGGCTGATGATTATTGCCGCCTTCGGGTATTTACCCGCGACCTTTGGTGCGCTGTTGCAAGAGGCTGTGGATGTGGTTGCTATCGTCGTTGCGTTGCAAGCATTACGCCTGTACCGGGAGCTACCCTCAACCAAACTGGGCAGCCCAACCCCACAGCAACAGCCACATCGCAGCACTGTTTAGTTCTGTGGCGTATTTTCATCGGGTGCAGCCAGTTCCGATTTGGCACGTTTTTTAGTGGCCTTAAGTTGACGGGTGCGCTGTTGTTTGCGCGGAGCGTTGAGCTCATTAAATAGGTCCGGCAAGTGATGCCACTCAGGCAGCCAACCAAAGGTCTCATGGGTTTGGGTAATGACTTCACGGGCCAGACCGCGATTGGCCAATCCTCCAATGCCGGCCCCGATACCAAAAGGCACCATACGGCCGAGAAAACGCACCGTCTCCCCGCGCACTAAATCCGCCATGAAACGCCGTGAAAGCGCATTAAAGGCTCGTTCGGTCAGCCCGGTGATACCCGAGGCAATCCATGCTGCCGGGCCTAGTGTTCCAAAACGGGTGCCGGGTTGTGCTGAAGCGGCTTGTTGTAGCAAGGCACGACCATCTTCGCCCAGCATGATTGTCATGACTAGGGTTTGGGATTCGTGATCGTTTTTGGTGTGTAAGCCCGCCAATTCCGCAACTGCCTGAGCGTATAACGAAGTGAGTTCCAAAAACCCGATGGCCGCCCCAAATGATGCGCCCAAACTTGCCGCGGTACCAATACCCGGCACCGCTCCCACGCCGCCTGCTGCAGCACCGGTGGTGGTTAATGAACCAATGTAGGTCTTAGCTATTCGCTGTGCTAGTTCTTCGGGGCTGTCGTACGGATATTTTTTCGTTAGCCGGCGCAGTTGCGAAACCACCAGTGGGCGTTGCCAGCGCATGGCCGTTAACACCGCACGTTGAAATGTTGGGGTGGGACGACCTTTAGCGTCGACGGCGTTTCCCAGCACTTTTTGTGCCCGTTTGGCGACTTTATCGCCACGGGGTTTTTTGCTGTCTGACCGCTTGGATTCTGTCGGCAAAATCAACTCACCTTCTGTCGTAAAAACGGTGTGATTTCCGAAGTAGTTTCAGCATCGATGACCTGCGTGTGCATTGTCAACCAGTTTGCAGAGAATTCGGCTCCGGGGTGGTCTTCGGTGGTTACCCACAGCACCGGTGTGGAAGGTTTGGCGTCTTTGCTGGTGTCTAGGGCTGCCAGCATCGGATTGTCCAGCACATAGCCGTCGACACCAACGATACTGGTGATCGCATCGGGGCGGATACGCAACATCGTGGTAGCCATGGCTGCGCCTTGGCCTATACCGATGATCTGGATGCTGGTGTAATCATGGGTGCCAAATTCGTCCTGGTCAATAGCGTCAAAGATACGGTGGGCGGCCGCGATAATTTCTGGGAAGTTGGGGTTGTCGTAGTCATTGGTGCTCAGCCAGCTGTAGCCGTTGGCAGCTGTAAGGCCAGCCTGAATCGCCAGCCCGGTGGTAGTTTCGGGCAGCATGTTAAAGAAGGTTTCTGCTGCGCGTTGCGGCTGAGAGCCGGCATCATGCAGCACCACTACAAGGCTTGTCGTGCGTTGGTTCGGGGATTGTGACCAGATGACATGGTGTCCGGTGTGCAGTGTTTCGGGATACATAGCTTGTACTCTAACGAAGGCTTAGCCGACGAAGTGGATCAGAACACCGATCCCAAAGATGCCGAAGGCGGTAATCGCGCATCCGCATTCAATGAGCATGCCCAAGCCCATGGCTTTCATAGCTTGTAGTGCAGCACGCACCGCTGCGGTTATATCGCGGCGCCGGTAGTATTCGGCACCAAGTAGCCCCACCGCGAAGCCAATAAATAAGCCGATAAACGGGATGATGAACACTCCGATAACTGCTGAGACGGTGGCGATGAGTATCGGAGCTCGGGGAATACTTTGACGCCGCATGGTGCTCCCGGTCAGGATCAGCGAGGCACTCATACCGACCAGGGCTGTAGCAGCTGCGATAATGCCGGTGGTCCATGCTGCGGTAGAGCCTAAGATCCAGGCCCAGGCGAGCACGGTGAATACGGCCACCGGTGAGCCGGGGATGATGGGAAAGATGGTGCCGAAGATGGCCACCAACATTAGGACGGCGGCGATAACAGTAACAGGAATTTCCACACTGGCAGTTTACTGGTTGCTGCACCGTGGGCGTAGGGGTTAGGACCCTATGGTGGTATCAGCCCAAACAATATGGTTTGCGTTGTTGGTCTGTTGGGTACCATATAGCCCGCTGGAGCTATCTTTGGCAGCTGTATCGGCTTCCAGTACACCTGAGTCTGTGACTTCCAGATCGGAGCTGGGCAGCACATAGTCAGCACGGTAGGTCTCACTGCTATCGGATGGGTCCGGAGCCGTGGCGTATCGGTCGGGGTCATCTGTGAGCCGCAAACCATAATCCAGATTACTGGAGGCTAACGTACGGGTCGGGTGCGGATCGGTGATCGCTTCGGATTCCAGCAGGCTGGTAATCGCGGTAGGATCTGCCGGGCCTTGCCCATTAGGGTCGGCCTTCAAGGACCCAGCAATAATAAACTCGGCGTCTTTATCTATCGGGCCCTGGTTACCGCGATGATCCGTGATGTAGTCGGTATCGTCGTCGAGGTAATCTTCCCAAAAACGGATTTGATCTTGATTGCGTGCTTGGTCGTTATCACTGCGCGAGGCATCCGCATTGGACGAGGCCAATATGTGCACGGTTTCGTTTTGCACTTCAATGGGCACATCCCAGTGCGATACCGACGACATCGGTAAAACCTCGCGCTCAAGATCGGTGACATCATCCGGGATGCTATTATCTGGCATTTTCGACCAGCTCAATGAAGTGAAGTCACGAACCTGATCGGATTGGATCGGGTATTTGGAATAGATAATCATAGCGGCCTGGTCTGGGAAACTACCATGGCCCAGAGCGTCTCCCGGGCCACCAATGGTGCCGTTTCGATCCAAATCTGCACCGGAGGCGACACCTGCATTAGATGGTGCCGTGTAACTGTAAGGGTAGGTAACCCCACCATTGCCATCGGCTCCGACCGATAAATAATTGATGTTAAGAGCGTCTACTAGATCTTCTCCAGCGTCCACATCCACCCCGGTTAATACCAGTACATCTGGTCGAAGCTGTTGAACGGCATTGGCAACCTGGGTGGCGTCTTTGTCGCCGGGGGCAGATAGTGCTTCGAAGAGGTCACCCGGTGCTGAACGAGTCAAGTTGGCATCCAATGTTGCCACTCGTAAGGCACCTTCCTGTGGCTCTTCTAATACCGGCGCAGACTCATCATTAGAGGTTTGCGCGGTGGTGACCTTAGAAAGGGGCTCAGAGGATTCTTGGTCGCGTGGACAGATCTGAGACGTTACCGCAACCTGATCCGGAGAGGCGAAAGACAGCGCTAGACATCCGGCGGTTGCCGCGATTAGCGCCGTTTTGTGCTCTCCAAAACGAGGACGATATTTGTGCATAATCGACAGCATAGACCGCCCAATTACGAAGCGAAAGTCTGGGCTGACCTCGCGTTACTTACCACGAAGAGACCGTATTGCGCCGTCGGGCATGATGATGCGGATGTAGTCGGTTACCGCAACATTTGCGCGGTTTTTTTGCAGCTAAGTCGTGGCCAGACCGTAATCATTTTGTGACCAAACGGCGTAATTCTCCAACTGTTAACGCGTCTCAGGCTTCTCAGTTGCGCGTTTTCTGGCCTCGTGTTGGTCTACTACCTCACTGCTGAGTTTGGCAGCACTAGCTGTCATCCCGACGGTGGCGCCGATAATAAGTAGGATCGCCACACTGCGCAAAATTCCGAAGGTTTGATCAAGAACAACCCAGCCGATCAGGGCTGCAAATACCGGTTCTAAACTGAGCAAAATAGAAAACGTGTTTCGTGGCAGCCGGCGCAGGGCAGCTAACTCACACGAGGTGGGCACTACGGTGGAAAATAACGCCATGGCGATGGCTAACCAGTAGATTTCTGGGGTATCGACCAACTTGCCGACACCACCAAATCCCACCGGCAACAACACGGCAGCGGCAATTAGCGTAGCCACCGGTAAAACCTGTAGTCCGGGTAAGTAACGGCCGACCCGGGCACTGAATAGGATGTACAACGCCCAGGATGCTCCGGCCAGCGCTGCATACACGACACCCAGCAGATCAAAGGCGAAGTCCCCGGACATCGATTCAATACCTAGAACCACTAGCCCGAGACCAGCAATGGCGATCCAGATCAAATCACGCCGAGCCGTCGATAAGATAACCGCTAGTGCCAGCGGCCCCACAAATTCGATGGCTACGGCAACACCTAACGGGATGCGGTCAATGGCCGCGTAGAAGAAACCGTTGAGCCCAGCCAGACTGACCCCAAAGATCAAAACATCGCGCCATGTGGCCCTATTCCACCGCCACGGTGTTGGCCGCGCCAAAAACAATAGCAATACTGAGGCTAGTATCAACCGTAAGGTGGCAACACCCCAAGCGCCGCCAATGGGGAACAGTTCGGTGGCTACGGCGGCACCCAATGGGAGCGACAAGGTCGCACCTACTACCATCACCACCCCGGTTCGTGAGACACCGGCAGTGTGTTTGACCAACTATTCCCCCTTTTTTAGCTACATTTACCAACCACGTTCTGCTAGACGATGGGGCGCCGGAATATCGGAAACGTTCAGCCCCACCATGGCATCACCGATACCACGGGAAGCATTCGCCACCGCCTTGGGGTCATTGTAGTTCTCGGTTGCTGTGACGATCGCTTTTGCCCGAGCGGTAGGGTTATCGGAGTGGAAAATACCCGAACCCACAAAAACGCCGTCGGCGCCCATTTGCATCATCATGGCAGCATCGGCCGGTGTGGCAATACCCCCGGCCGTAAACAGACCCACCGGTAGCTTACCGGCTTTTGCCACCTGATATACCAGTGCGTAGGGGGCCTGTAGTTCTTTTGCCGCTACGAAGAGCTCATTATCGTCCAATGCACTGAGTCCGGCGATTTCGGCGTTAATGGTACGCAAATGTTTAACGGCCTCTGATACATCGCCGGTGCCGGCTTCGCCCTTGGAGCGGATCATGGCCGCTCCTTCGGTAATCCTGCGCAAGGCCTCCCCCAGGTGAGTAGCCCCGCAGACAAAGGGGGTCTGGAAGTTCCATTTATTGACATGGTGAACGTAATCCGCCGGGGAAAGGACTTCGGATTCGTCAATGAAATCAACACCTAGGGTTTCCAGGATTTGCGCTTCCACGAAATGACCGATGCGCACCTTGGCCATCACCGGTAGATCTACTGCTTCAATAATGGACTCGATCAGCTCTGGTGCCGAGCTGCGTGCGATACCACCTTCAGCACGAATATCAGCGGGTACGCGCTCCAGTGCCATCACCGCAGTAGCTCCGGCATCCTCGGCGATCTTGGCTTGCTCAGCGGTGACCACATCCATGATCACCCCACCTTGGAATGCATCTGAAAGACCGCTTCGAACGATTTGGGTATTTTCTGTCATAACTTCCCTTCAACTTTGGCCTATGCCATTATTTTGGCCTAGGTCAAAGCGTATCTGAAGTTTGTTCGAGCATCGCTATGTTGCGCAATACAACCTCGGGTCCCGCCGGATCCTGAGATCATGGCACATATGAACAACGGGGCATCATCGGCGAAGCCAGCACAGCATCGCCGAAACGAAATCCTCACCGGCCTGAAACTCGGCATCGGCCCAGGTCTTGGACTCTTTCCACTGGGCATAGCACTTGGACTGCTCGCCATCCAATCCGGTCTCCCGGTATGGGCGGTACCGGGACTTTCCATCTTTGGTTACGCCGGTTCACTAGAATTTCTGATGATCGATATGATGACGGCGGGCACCGGCCTGCTCACCATAGCCGTCACCACCTTCTTCGTGAACTTCCGCCACGTTTTCTACGCGTTTTCATTCCCACTGCACGTCATAGAGAACCCGGTGGCCAAGTTCTACTCCATGCACGCCCTGATCGATGAAGCCTATGCTGTCACCGCAGCCCACCCCACCGGTTGGACTGCACCACGGCTATTATCGCTGCAAATTTCCATGCAAATGTACTGGGTCGGCGGTGGGCTGGTAGGCATGGGCATCGCCTGGGCTATTCCTGGCACCATCGCCGGACTCGATTTCGCGTTACTGGCCCTATTTATCACTTTGACCCTAGACGCCGTACGCTCCCGCGAACAGCTGCCCTCACTGGTCATTGCCACCGTCGGGTTCTTTGCCGCGATGCTATTGGTTCCAGACCAAATTATTTTTGCCGGCATGATCATATTCATGGCGCTGTTGACCATCCGCTACTTTACCGCCAAGAGGAAAGGTGGCCTCTATGGTCCTGTTAGCAACTAGCACCACCGGTACACCCGCCACCGGCTACATTATTGCTGTACTTGCCATCATGTTTGGTATCACCTTTAGCCTGCGGGCACTACCATTTGCCATCCTGGCCAAACTACGGGACTCGCAATTTGTCAACATCATGGCACTATGGATGCCTGCCGGCATCCTGGCTTTATTAGCCATCGCCCTATTTTACTCCACCTACTCGGCCCCCGACACGGTCCTATGGAAACTACTAACTGCTGTGGGCGTCACTATCGCATCCCACCTACTCTTAGGACGACGCACACTGGTGTCTATCGGCCTAGGAACTGTGACCTATGTGATGTTAGTGAACTTCATTGGGTGAAATGTTTCCAAGCGTACTTCGTCATCGCTGCGATCGCATTACACTAAACACCAGTCTGCAGTGGAAGGATCCCTATGAAAAATCTTGCCCCATGGCTGCTGGCCGTACCATCGCTGTTTTTCATGGCCTGGGGAGGCAATCACTTCACCCCGCTGCTACCCCTCTACGGTGAACATGCCGGTCTGGTTGACTGGCAAACCAACTTCCTGCTGGGCACCTATGTTATAGGGCTCATCCCCGGTTTGTTGGTCGCTGCGGCACTATCCGATGTGTACGGGCGCAAACCCATCACCCTAGCCGGGCTCATTTCTTCCATCGTGGGCAACCTGATCATCCTGCTAAGCTCCACCTCGGTCACCATGCTCTACACGGGTCGATTCTTCGCAGGCTTAGCCGTAGGAATCGGCATGTCCGTTGGTACCTCGTGGATCAAAGAGCTCTCTACCCGACAATGGGATCCAAAAGCCACCGCTGCAGCCGGTGCCCGCCGGCCATCACTTACTATGACCCTGGGTTTTGGTTGTGGTGCGGCCGTCAGTGGCGCATTGGCCCAGTGGGTACCAGCACCAACCGTTACCCCATTTATTGTGCTCCTGATCGTGCTGGCACTGACCATTATCCCTACGGCACTTGCCCCCGAAACCGTCGGCGCCACTGCGGCACAGCAACCACCACAGCACTCTTGGGTACGTCAGCTACGCACCCCTTCAGCCAAACACCCAGACTTTCTGATCAAAATCGCCACCGCAGCACCCTGGGTCTTTGGTTCCGGAGGCATCGCCTACGGTCTACTACCTGTGGTTCTTGCCGAAGCCACCGGTGAATTCACTACGTTATATGCCACGCTATTATCCGTACTCACCTTGGGCGTTGGCGCTTTCGTCCAACCATTCGCACAACAAATTGACCACAAACTCACCGGCCGGGCGTTACCGCTTGGTCTAGGTATTGTTGTTATCGGAATTTGTTTGGCCGCCCTAACCGCCTATCACACCGGCCCGGTCACCGGTGTTATCACCGCCATTGTGCTGGGTGTAGGCTACGGTACCGTGCTGGTCACCGGGCTCGCCCGAGTACAACGCATCGCTCCACCACACGAACTGGCTGGTCTGACCGGACTGTTTTATGCACTAACCTATTTCGGGTTTTTATTTCCGACCTTCATCGCTGCCTTGGTGCCGATTATGCCGTATCACGTGACACTACTAATTTTCGCAGGACTAGCACTGATCTCGATGATCATCGCATTTGGCCGTATTCGATATGTTCGTGGTCCGTGGGGCAAAAAAACTTAATCGCTGGGCTGTTGGCTGCGTAAAAACACCCGGTTGCCATCCAGGTCTGCTAGCTCCCACATTGACGGCGCATCAGCTTGGTTGATAATTTTTCCGCCAGCTTCAACGGCTGCCTGCATCCGAGTTACAGCGAATTCGGCTGGAACAAAAACATCCACATGCATACTGACCGGGCCATCGGAGGGGTCGACGTCGTCTACAGGGATCGTGCTATCCGGCCGTTGCAAGAACCGGATTGGGCTAAGCACGTCTGATCGATCGACTAACATATCGGTCTGGCCCGAGCCTTCGGCTTCTTTAAAATCAAAAACCGCTTTCCAAAACGGTTTGATGGCATCGATATTGGGGGTAACGAAAATTAGGTGTGAACGGCTAATCTTCTTTGGCTGACGCTTGAGTTCCATTTCGTCAATGAGTTTGTCCAGTTCACCGGCGAATGCTGTATCGCGGTCCGTAAGCCCACCAACATCGTGGCTGACTACACGGATGCGGATGGTGTTGTATCGGATATCAAAATCTGGGTGATGGTTCATTCCTTCGGCAATATCGGCGAACCGATTGACGAATTCAATCGCTTTGGTGAAATCTGCCGCCCGCACGCTAATCTCTAGCCGTCCATCAACTACGGTCCAGCCGGGCAATTGTTCTTGGGCTTGTGCTGAGGTCACGTTTGTCATGGTGGGCCTCCTGTATCGTTGACGTCGCAAAGTCGACGTGAGCTGCAATATTAAGTCTGTCAGCTGGGCACCAGAGTGTCGAGACCTCTAACAGTCAAAGCACTTACCACAACAGCACAAAGCCGGCTCCGTTGCTGCTTTTCAGCTCGGAACCGGCCCTGTGACTATTGTTGTTTTAGAGGTGGGTCGCCACTAGCTCTTGCGGGCAAATAGCCGTTTGCGGTTAGCGACTACAACAAATGTTCCACCCAATACGAGCAGCACACCGGCAATCAAGCCGAGATGCGTGCTGTCTGCACCAGTATTGGCTAGCCTGTCTGACCCGTTGAGATCGATCGGCTCACCGGAGTCCACCACGTCCCGGTCGGAAGCGGTTTCGACAGTGCTTCCAGTACTGCCATCACCGGTGACAACCGAGAAGTTACCTTGCAGTTCAGCGGTTTCACCGTCTGCATCTTCATAGGTGACGACTGTGGTGTAGTCACCGAGATAGATTTCCGGATCGCTTACTTCGAAACCGTGAATAACGAACTCGGCTACGCCTTCGTCATCGGCGGTACCAGTTTGTTCAAACTCATTAACGTTTTCTGGACCACTTACCAAGTAGGTGAACTGTGTACCTGGTTCCAGACCTTCAACCCGGTGGTCAACACCGGCATCATCTTCAGGGTCACCGACGAAATCGTCGAGTTTGATCTTGGTTGGGTCAATGCTCAACGAAGCTTCTACTGCTTCATCTGCTTCGTCAAGAACAGTGAAGTCAACTTTGACGTCCTGATCAGCTTCGGCATCGTGTGCCGTGAAATCGTACTGTCCTGGATCAACGTCCTCTGGGATCGTCACTTCGGTAGCAAACGCGCCGTCGTCGTCTGCATCCACGTCACCCAGCGCTGGGTTGATGCTGAATTCGACTGTGCCGTTGGCAGTGAAACCAGAGCCGGAAACCTCTACGGTGTCACCCGGATATGCCTCATTGACGCCCAATTCAAGGTTAAGATCCACCTCTTGGTCCTCATCACCTGGTTCTTCCGGGTCCTCATCACCAGGCTCTTCTGGGTTTTCATCACCTGGTTCTTCCGGGTCCTCTTCACCAGGCTCCTCCGGATCCTCTTCACCTGGTTCCTCTGGATCCTCACCGCCTGCATCCTCGACTACTTGGAAGTTACCCACAAGCGGTTCACCATCAGATCCGTCAACAGTGATTTCACTTTCATAGGTGCCCAGGTAAACAGAGGCGGAATCAACGGTATCGAATCCAAAAACTACAAACGACGCAGTGCCAGTTTCGTCAGCGATTGCGTCGCGGTTAAGCGACTCGACTCCTTCTGGGCCGGCAATGGTTGCTTTAATTTCATCGCCTTCATCCAGACCTACGACTTCGTGGACAACACCGTTTTCAGGGTCTTCGTCATCGCCATCATGAATAAAATCTGCAAGCGAAATTTCCTCGGGTGTGATCTGCAAGGTTGGCTCGTCTACGGCAGACTCGTCACCGTCCTGGCCCTCATCGTCACCAGACTCTTCGGACCCCTCGTCACCAGGCTCCTCCGAGCCCTCATCACCAGACTCCTCCGAGCCCTCATCACCGGACTCCTCGGAACCCTCATCGTCAGACTCCTCGGAACCCTCGTTACCAAGTTCCTCCGAGCTCTCGTCACCAGGCTCCTCACCGTCTTCAGTGTCGTTGACGCTAAAAGCGGTCGTTACCCCAGTGTTCTCAGGGCCATCGGCAGTAATGGAATATTCGCCATTTTCGATATCGTCAGGAATCTCGACTTCAACTTCGAAGTTGCCGTCATCGTCAGCCTGAGTTTGCTCGGCGTTCACTGCACTATCATCGGGATGTACCGTGACATCTATGTCACCTTCTGGCGCGAAGCCAGTACCTGACAAAACAAGGATGTCTCCCGGAGTCAACGTCGATGAGTCGACCTCAAGTTGTGCCTCATCAGTAGATGATGCAGGGGTTGAGGGGTCGTCCTCAGTATCAGCGAATGCGGCTGGAGCGCCAAACGCAAACGAGCTGAACGCCAGCGCCGATCCGGCGAGGACTGCTGTAGCCAGTCGCCCCTTATTCTGTTCTTCTTCCGCCATGCGGTATTCCTTTCGTGTGAGTGAAACTCAATTGCACAGTCCCGTCCTAGGACCAGCAATTGGCACAGACATAAAAATAAACGCACGCTCTCTTGAGTGGAGCCGAGCACAGGTTAGCATGACATAAATTACGTTTCTAGGTTTCAGTGACGTTTTAACTTAATTCTGATGACTGAATTTTGCCGGATTTTCATGGCCCGGAAAGGGATCGACACCCGTTTCCCCATATCAGTGCAGCTAACTAGTTAAACCCGTCAGTTTAATTCCACCAAATAAATTGGTTGAAAAATACATCAAGCCGTTATGGTCCAAACTGGTCAACAACTCCAGCGCGCGTTAGACTTTGTGCCATGGCTATGCAATTGCTTCTTTTCCTTTAAGGCTCCGACCACCTTTCCGCTTTCGTTGATCTCTTATCCGAGGCGGTATCTAGCCCTATTCTCTGGTCGGATTTTTTCGCGTTTCCTCGCGAAGTTAAAAGGAATTCATATGCCTTCCAAAACATCTTTGCACGCGCCTTCGCGTGCCCATCTATCACTGACAAATGTTGGGATCACCCTAGGTTCCAAACAGGTCCTCAACGACGTCAATTTATCTGTTACCTCTACGTCTCGCCTTGGCATTATTGGAGAAAATGGCCGCGGCAAGACCACCCTGCTAAAAATTCTCAGCGGCCACCTGACCCCCGATACTGGCACCGTTGCGTTGCACGGAACACTTGCCGTTGCAGAACAAGAAATGTCAGCTTCTGGGGGTCGGAGCGTCGGTGATGCCGTCGCCGAAGCGATCGCACCTTCGCTCGAGGCATTGGCTGAGCTGGATAACGCTAGCCAGGCTCTAGCAGAAGGTGATCCCGGTGCTGATCAATGGTTTGCTGTGGCCTTAGAACAAGCTGAAGTACTGGAAGCGTGGGATGCAGAACGCCGTATCCAATTAGCGCTGGAAGCCCTTGAGGCTGAGACCAATCATGCAGTGTTGCTGTCTACCCTGTCGGTAGGTCAACGCTACCGTATTCGGTTAGCCTGCCTATTGGCTGGGGTCCACGATTTTCTCTTATTGGATGAACCAACGAACCACTTAGATCGCGGCGGTTTGGAGTTCCTGACAGCTAGGCTTCGCGAACGCAGTGGCGGGGTCGTGATTGTAAGCCACGATCGTGCGCTACTGGCCGATGTCGCCGAGAGCGTTTTGAGTCTAGACCCAACACCAGATGGTCGCCCACGGTTATATGGTGATGGCTATGCTGGCTACCTCAACCGCTGGTCGGCTGAACGGGTGCAGTGGGAGCAGGACTATGCTCAACAACAGGCAGAACATGCAAGGCTGCAACAGGATTTGCAGTCGGCGCAGGACCGACTTATAAGTGGGTGGCGGCCCGCCAAAGGGTCGGGTAAACATCGCCGAGCAACCCGGGCCGCCTCGTCAGTACATAGTGTGCAGCGTCGCCAAGCAGCGCTAGATGCTCACGCCCTCTCGATTCCGGAGCCTCCGTTGGTATTGAGTTTTCCGTCGCTTGCTAGTAGCAACACAATACTGTTATCAGCTGATGCGGTGTCCGTGGCGGAACGGCTACCGCATCCAATTTCATTGGATGTGTGCGGCGGGGACCGACTCGTAGTAACAGGACCGAATGGCTCCGGAAAATCATCGTTACTCAATGTATTGGCAGGCCAGTTGTCGCCAACAGCAGGCAAAATTCACCACCGGCACGGGGCGCGTATAGGCCTACTTCAGCAAGAATCGGAGCTGCCTGGCAACATACAGGTAAACCAGCTGTTTGCCTCGCATATCCAACGCTTGCTGTCCCGTGAGCTCATCAGAGCCGATGAAGTCCTTGACCTAGAAGTATTTGGCTTATTGAACTCCGACGAATTAGCGACACCAGTTCGCGAACTTTCGATGGGGCAACACCGGCGTCTTGAGCTAGCACTGTTGTTGGCGAGTCGACCTCAGGTTTTACTACTGGATGAACCAACGAACCATTTGTCGATTCGTTTGGTGGATGAGTTGACCGAGGCGTTAGAAATAACAGGGGCAGCAGTGGTCATAGCAACCCATGACCGTCAACTGCTGCGCGACACCGCGCACTGGCCGCGCTTGCAACTGCAATAAAGGACTGATCAAAAACACTTATATATAGCGCGGTATAAGCGTTTTTGTCATTACCTACAATAGCCAGGCGAGAAGTCCGGCACCTCCAGCCAGTCCCCAACTGGCAAGGCTACCCACAAGGAACTCTTCGGCTTTGGTACCCGTTTCGGCAGTGGGGTCATCTCGCCTGGCTTCAGCAGAGATCTCTGGGAATCGTACGATCCCCTTGGCAGCCATCAGTGCGGCTACAACATGAGAGGCCCCTACAACGGTGAGGACCATAATAAAAATGCGCTCCAGCGGCCCGATGACACGACCGCCTTTAAGCCGGCTGGCTGGCACAGCCCCGGCAGCTTTGCCGTCGTCGCCAATCGGGCGGCCAGACAACAGTAATACTGCGCGGGTGATGCGGTTGCCCGTCTGAGTCAAAAACAAAGCCAATGCTAGCCACAACAAACCAGATGGGACCGGTGTAGCCAGCACAGCTACATCTAACCACGCAAAACCCGCGATTACGACTATCAGCCCGACGCTAGACCAAGCGTATTGCGGTGATGGTGCTCGCTCGGGGTGCGTTGTACCGTCCATACGCTGGGCCGTATAAAACCATGCTGCTGCGATGAGTGCTGCCACGGCACCGATCCAACCGTCTGGGCGCACCCAGATTGCACTAATAACTGTAAGCACCACCCACCAGCCAAGTTCGATGAACAGCACGGCTTTTCCTGTCAGGCGTGCCTGCAGTAGGCCAATGAGGTCGGTGATAGCGACAGCCAGGATAGTCAAAATGACTAGCATCAGTAATCCTTTATCGGATACTCGGAGGTGGTTCAGGTTGCGAGCATAGCATCAGCGTCGAGCAATGCCATGGCACCGGAGCGATGCAGGGCTTGAGAAACGGCAGCCTGCGAGATCCCCTCCTTGCGGGCTGCCTGCTGCTGGGTTGCACCAAGCAGCAGGGTGCTACAGAGCCGACGTTCCCGAGCCTTCAACCGTGACAGAATATGGTCACCCAATACCAGCTGGGTATTCACCGCAGTGGCAAGCTCAGCATCATCGCAACGAAAGCCGGAGGATATATCCGCCCGGTGTTGTTGACGCTGCTCTACGTCTTCGATTGCCGCCCGAGCGTGCAGCCAGGCGCTGCCATCTTGGATGGGTCCGACCTCACCTTCTTCGATGGTGTTAATTTCTCCGGCACCGATGCCGAACCGTAACTGAGCCTCTTCAGCCAGCATCGCTTGCATTCGCACGGTAATGCGCACGGCATCTTGCCAGGTGGCCGTGATGAGTTGGAATTCATCGCCTACGGTTGCCCACGCTGGGCGTATAGACGGCACGACGGCTTCGACTTGCTCAAACGCCTCGGTGATTACCCGCTGGGCTGCGGGCCGATCTAACATATCGCGAGATCCGATAATGTCAGCAATGATTCCTACCGCATGTTCCATGCGTTCACAATATCACTTATACTGGCCTTAATATAAGTGTTTTTACTAATTTGGTTAATTAGTCAGAGGCAACGCGACGACACCAACAATGCCCATAAGCACCAGGCTGAGCAGTACAATCGGCAAGAGAACTTTCAATAACGCGCCCCGTGTCACAGCAGGACCAGGCGTCGTGCTGCGCTGGTAGACATGGGCCATGCGGTAAGCCAGTTCAATACGTGCTGGGCCAGCGATGATGGCCCAGCCTGCCGCCGAGTTCTGTAAGCCCATGGCCCACAGTGGTGAAACACCGAGGCCTTGGGCTGCGGCTACTTGGGTGGCACCGAACATGGCGTTGGCACCGGTGCCCGAGGCGGTGATGTAGCCGGATAGGCCTGCAACAAACGGCATTACGAATAAGTAGACGGAGCCCAGTTCTGCCAGGCTGCCGGCAATTTCATCAGCCAGCCCGCCGCCGGCCATCATGACACCTAACAGTACGTATAAAGCGGTTGGGATAGCGACTTGCCACCACATGATCAGGGAAGCTAGCGGCAGTGTTGCCCGGTCCTCGGGGCTCATGGTTAAAAAGGTCATGGCCATTAGTGCCGCCGTCGTCGACCATAGTGCTGGGGAGGCTAGCACCTCACCAAGGGCACCCAGCTCGATGGTCCGGTAAATGATCTGGCCAAAAATGGTGCCGGCCAACAAGATCAGGTAGGGCACCAATGAGCGTCCTGGGCCGGGGGTGAGACGCCCGCGGCGAATGTAGAGTAACCACAGGATGGCCATAATCAGTGTGGCAACTGCCCCGGCCACGGGGGTGCCCAGCAGCAGGTTGGCTAGCATGGTAAAACCCCACAGTAAAACACCTGATCCGGTACCAGCGGCGGCCCAAAAAAGTTTTCGACTGCGGGCGATATTGGGCTTAAGGTAGCCGTTGCCTGCCACAATAGCGCTGGCAATACCGGAAACGATAAATGGTATGAGGTTCATCCATCCGGAGACCAATCCCATATCGGTCAGTGACGAGTTGGCGGCTTCAGCGGCGATCAGCGTGCCCGGGCCCATGGACCCCCACGGGCCAATCATCAGTCCCAGCAGAGTAAGCAGTGCTGCCCGGTAGGGGGTGAAACCAAAGGATAACAGCAGTGGCAATCCGATGAGCACGGAGACGCCGAACCCGGTTACGGTTTCTAGAAATGGGACCACGCCGTGGGTCATCAACATGGCTGAGGCGACCGTGGGCCCATCGGCAGACAGCCAGCCTGCTAGCCGGCGTTGGGCTCCGGTGCGATCCATTACCCCGGATAGCAGCACCCCGCCACCAATGATTGCCAGGACTTTGATGAGTGTCCAAAACGTATCGTTCCAGGCGCTGACTAGCGATTGGACTGGTGCAGCAAAATATGTGACCGCAACAACCCCGGCCGCTAGGGTTCCAAGCAATGGTGGCAGTGCGGCAGAGATGCGTGGCAGCGCCAACAGCCCAAGGGTAAGTAGGACCGGCAGCACTGCCATGAACAACCCCACGTTGCGGCTCCTTCAGATGAAGACTTTTTGTGCCCGAGTGTTCAGCCACAAGGCACTAGCCTAACGCGTCGGAGTCTTTATGTGCGCTATGACGACAACTCACCGCAATGGGCAGGTTTTACGCTTCGGGAATGTCTTTTCCGAAGGTTTCCTGAGTGACTTCTTCCGGCTCGGGACCACCGCGTTCATCGGTATCGAGATCCTCGATCGCCGCAATTTGGACAGGCGTGAGTTTAATGTCAAAGACGTCGAAGTTTTCGGCGATGCGTTCTGGGTTGACGGATTTTGGAATCGCAGAGCGTCCCTGCTGGAGATGCCAAGCCAACATTACCTGGGCGGGGGTGCAGTTGTGTTTTTCGGCAATCAAGCGGATGGTTTCATCCTCGAAGGTTGTAGTCTCGGAATCACCATACGAGGTAATACCGCCGATGGGCGACCAGGCCTGGGTAAGAATCCCAAGCCCGTCATTGAGTTGGCGCACCTTTGGTTGAGTAAAGAACGGGTGGACTTCGATCTGGTTGACAGCCGGTGTCACCGTTGTGTGTCGACGCAGTGTTTGCAAGTGTTCAACCATGAAGTTGCTCACCCCGATGGCCCGGACGCGTCCGTCTTCTAGGAGGTGTTCTAGCGCCCGATAGGCATCTATGGTTTGTTCAAAGTCGCCGGGTAACGCTTGATGTAATAGTAGTAAGTCAATGGTGTCTACGCCGAGTTTGCCCGCGCTTTTTTCGAAAGCGTGCAGGGTTTCGTTGAAGCCGTAGTCACTGATCCAGACTTTGGTTTCGATAAAGATGTCATCGCGGTCAATGCCGGAGTTTTTGATGGCCTCGCCTACCGCGCGCTCGTTTCCGTAAGCTGCTGCGGTATCGATAAGACGGTAGCCAACTCGTAGGGCTTCAGAAACTGCCTCGGCGGTTTCATCCGGCGGGATCTGGTAAACACCAAATCCCAATGCCGGCATTGAAATTCCATTATTTAGCGTGATTTCCATATATCCACACTAGAGCTTTCGTTACTGGGCTGAAAAGAGAGCTGAGTTATGGTGCTGCTAATAACGGTCTTTACCGATGGCGATGCGCCGCAGCCGTCGAATAGCGTCCACGAGCAGAACCGCGCCGATAACAAAAGCCACCCATGCCACCGCATTGGGTTGCATTTCAACCATCAAGAAACTTAGGCCGATCCCCAGCATCAGGACCACACCAAATATTTCTGCAAGGGCCCCGAAAAAACCAAGTGTTGTCGAGGATTTTCCGTGTTCTGGATCTGGTCGTTGCGGTTGTTGGTTCGTACCTGTTTGGCGAGGATTCATAGCTGTCCTCCTTTCATCCTTGCACCGGATTCAACCGAAGGATGCATGCACCTCTACGCTAATGATCGCAGGCCACTTCCGAAAGGGTGCCATGTGCCAACTGGCTTGGGTACACCGAAGAGTTATTGAACAAAGCCCTTATGGTGCAGTGCCCGGATACCGGCTTCATACCCATAGGTGCCTAACCCAACGACCACCCCGGCGGCCACGGGAGATAAGTAGGAGTGATGTCGGAATGCTTCACGGGCGTGCACATTGGAAATATGAATCTCAATGGTAGGGACGAAGGCACCAGAAATAGCATCGGCCAGTGCGACTGAGGTGTGCGTATATGCTCCAGCGTTGAGCACCACGCCCAGACTTTGACCATCAGCCACGGCACGTCCGGCTTCATGGATCCAGTCGATGAGTTCACCTTCGTGATTCGACTGTCGAAAGATCAAATCGACCCCAAGTTCTGCGGCCACCTGCTGACAACGCTGTTGAACATCAGCCAGGGTTTGTCTGCCATAAACATCCGGGTCACGGGCACCCAGCAGATTAAGGTTGGGGCCGTTGAACACATAAATACTGGTCATCATTATCCTTTGTACTATTTGGCTGGCAAAGTGGCTGCTAAGTGTTGGACCGCCTGCTGCAAAGCGTCTCGGTATGTCAATAATTGGGTTTTATCAGCACGAAATATCGGCGCTGCAATTGCCACGGCTCCCAATAAGCGCCCGGCCGGTGTGGTGACCGGTGCGGCCAGGGCGTTCATCCCTAAATCTACTTCTTGGTTTTGATAGACGTACCCATCATGGCGGCCAGCTGCAACTTGTTGCTCTAACACTTGTGGGTCGGTCACTGTGTACTCTGTGTAAGCTTGCAGGTCCAATTGACTAATCATTTCTTCAGCCATCTGATCTGGCATCGCAGCTAGCATCGCCTTACCCATCGAGGAAACGTGCAATGGCAACCGGTCCCCCGGGTCGGTGGTCTGGCGAAACTCTGGGCCATCAACGGTATGTACGGTGACTGATTCAGTGCCGTCTGGCACCGCAAACAGGCAGGACTCATTAGTGGCCTCTGATAGCTCGCGCAGCACAGGCAATATCGTGCCATCGTACCCGCGGGCAGCGGCGGTAACCTGGCTAAGCTCAAAGACCGTCAAGCCTAGCCGGTATTGTTTGGTTTGGGGCTCATATTGGGCAAACCCGGTGTCAGCCAAGGTGTTCAATAACCGGTATGCAGTTGAAAACGGCAACCCAGAATCACGTGCAAAAACTGCTGCCGTTGCACCATCTGGGTAGTTGCCCATCAGCCTGAGCAATTCCAGCCCTTTGGTCAATGTTGAACTGCCCCGAGTCATCCATTCTCCCTTACGTTGTCTGGCCAAAGCTCATGGTATCCCAGGGCACACAGCCATGTCGCTTGACACACAGGCGCCCACCACTCCAAGATAGATTATCAACATATAGAAGCTATTGCCAATATATGGCAATAGAGAAGGATAGGTGATCTTCTGACTGCATCGGCAGCTAAGGTCCAGGCAGATTCCTCCGGTGCACTGCCTCAACGAACACCAAAGCGCGCGGCGCTGGCAAGCTGGATCGGCTCTGCACTGGAATACTACGATTTTGCTGTCTATGGCACCGCCGCAGCCCTGGTACTCAATAGGCTATTCTTCCCAGAGACCACCGCCCCTGGCATCGGCGTGCTGCTAGCAATGGGCACTGTCGGCATCGCCTATGTGGTCCGCCCACTTGGCGCCGTCATCATGGGACCGCTGGCAGATAGACTCGGACGGCGCTTCGTGCTGATGCTCACCCTATTTATGATGGGTGGAGCCACCTTCTCGATCGGGCTGCTACCTACCTATCAACAGGTAGGATTGCTCGCCCCAGCACTGTTGGTGCTATGCCGTGTCATTCAAGGGCTTTCCGCCTCCGGTGAGCAGGCCTCGGCAATCTCGGTGTCTTTGGAACACTCCGATGAGCAACACCGTGGGCTCACAACCTCCTGGACACTGCACGGAACTCAGGCCGGCACCTTATTAGCCACCGGTATTTTCATCCCGCTGACTACCTTCCTCACCGATGAGCAACTGTATAGCTGGGGTTGGCGCATACCGTTTTGGATCTCTGCGGTGGTAGTCGTGCTCGCCTATCTGATCCGCCGTCACCTAGAAGAGCCACCATCCTTTGAGGCCCGCCGCAAAGAAGTTGTGGCCTTATCACCACTGACCCAGACCCTGCGGTTCCACTGGAAAGCGGTCCTACGGGTAACCGCGTGCGCTCTGATTAATACCATCAATATTTTCATTAGTGTGTGGGCAATCTCTTTTGCCACCAACGGTTACCAGCTGGATCGCTCCACCCTGTTATGGGTGCCTGTATTAGCAAATCTATTGGCGCTGTTTGCCATCCCGGCCGCCGGACGGCTATCAGATCGTTTTGGCCGCAAGAAAGTCTTCATTACTGGCGCGCTGGGCTCCGCGGTGTTTGTCTACCCATACCTCTATTCCATTACTCAGGAGAACTGGATCGGGATTTTTGTGGGCGGCATTATGATGTCCGGAGCCATGTATTCGGCGGCAAACGCCGTCTGGCCATCATTCTATTCGGAAATGTTTCCGGTACGGGTGCGTGCCACCGGCTTGGCCCTTGGCACACAGATCGGTTTCGCCCTCTCCGGCGGCTTTGTACCGGTTATTGCTACTCTATTATCCGGTCAGCAACAAACCGGTTGGCTGCTGCCAGCCCTATTTGCCACAGTAGTGTGTGTCATTGTTGCTGGCGCAGCCATGACTGCTAAAGAAACGCATGCGGCCACCCTGGCTGAAATTGACGAGATGCACACCACCCCGCAAGAGCGCGCAGCATTAGAAGTGAGCAAATGAGTAAACACAGTTATCTGATGGGTCTGATCGGTGAAGGCGTTCGGCCCTCCCTGACCCCGCCCATGCACGAACAAGAAGGCGCAGCTCAGGGCCTACGGTTTGTGTACCGACCGATTGATCTGACCGAATTAGATTTGCCGGCCAGCGATGTGGGTAGGCTATTGAATGCAGGAATCGAGCTGGGCTTCGATGCTTTCAACATCACCCACCCGTGCAAACAGGTAGTAGTAGATACACTCGACGAGGTCGATCCGGCAGCCCGGCGTCTCGGCGCGTGCAATACCGTATTGGTTGCCGAGGGCCGTCTGGTTGGTTTTAACACGGATCGTTCAGGCTTCTTCTCGGCTTTGGCCAGAGAACTACCCACCGCGGATCTGACTGATGTAGTGCTTTTCGGTGCCGGCGGCGCTGGTTCCGCGGTGGCCGATGCGCTTGTGGGTGCCGGAACAGCCCGGTTATCCGTACTAGACCCGGATTTGGGACGTGCCCAAGCACTTATAGCCCAATTACAAGCAACCACCAACAGTTCATTGCAGTTACGGGCAGGCACCCCGCAGCAGGCTGCGCAGTGGGTTCCGCAGGCCACCGGTATCGTCAATGCCAGCCCCATCGGGATGTTTTCGCATCCGGGTGTGCCTTTGGATCCCGCAGTATTGCAACCCCACCACTGGGTGGCCGATATTGTTTACCGCCCGGCACGCACCGAATTGATTGACACCGCCGCTGCCCTAGGTTGTGCCGTGATGCCCGGCCAGGCCATGGCCGTAGGCCAAGCAGCCGATACCTTCCAACTTGTCACCGGGCTGCAGCCGGATCGGGCACGAATGCAACAGCATTTGGAAGCTCTTATCGCAGCAGAACAGGTCGCCGGAGATCTTAAGGAGCATGTATGAAAACTTCTATTGCCACGGTATGTCTTTCCGGCACGCTAGAAGAAAAAATGCAGGCCTGTGCCGCAGCCGGTTTCGACGGCATCGAAATCTTCGAAGCCGACTTGGTGGTTTCGCCGTCCTCCCCCGCCGAAATTCGGGCACTGGCCCAACGTTTAGAACTGCGTCTGGATTTATATCAGCCATTTCGGGATCTGGAAGGTGTCACCGAAGAGCTATTTGAAAAGAACCTGCACCGGTTGGAAGCAAAATTCCAACTCATGCAACAGCTGGGCATGAATATGATTCTGGTGCCTTCCAACGTGGGCACCGCCACGGTGGAAGACGACACTGTTATAGCCGGCCAGTTACGCCGGGCTGCAGAACTTGCCCACCGCTACGGTATGTACATCGCCTATGAGGCCTTGGCCTGGGGAACCTATGTTAACACCTACTGGCACTGCTGGCAGCTAGTCCAAGCCGCTGACCACCCCAACTTGGGGGTGTGTTTGGATTCGTTTCACATTTTGTCTCGAGGCGATGACCCATCACGGATCCCAGAAATCCCGGCTGAGAAAATCTATTTTGTTCAATTGGCCGATGCCCCAGAACTTGGCATGGACGTATTGCCGTGGTCGCGCCACCACCGGGTATTTCCCGGTGAGGGCAGCTTCGACATGGTCGAGTTCATGACCTATCTGACCCAAGCCGGATATTCGGGACCGCTATCCTTAGAAATTTTCAATGACGTCTTTCGCGAGACCGACCCCAGTATTACCGCCGCCGATGGTTTACGGTCACTACGTTGGATCCAACAAGGTGCCCGTGGACACTTGTCCACCGATAATCCGGCACGTGACCAGCTGACCGCGATGCCAAAAATCGATCCGGTGGAGGTCATTGATCATGTCGAAGTCACCACTGATGCACCCGATGAGTGCGGGGCCCTACTGGGGGCACTCGGGTTTGCTTTTATTGGGCAGCATCGCCGCAAAACCGCCCAACTGTTTGTTGCCGGTGGAGTCAAAGTCGTGCTAACGCCCGTCCACCAGGGCGGCACCTATATTAGCTCGGTGGCATTACAGGTTGCCAACAGCAACGATGCCCTGGCCCGGGCGCGAGCATTAGGCGCACCCGTGGTATCGCGTCCGGTCACCGCCGATGAGGTACGTTTGCCCGGGGTATTTGGCCCCGGCGGTATGCAATTCTTCTTCGTCGATGACACCGCGGCCAGCTGGCCAACCGAATTTGGCGCTGATCTTGACCGGCTGGCCGACAACACCAACACCATCCGGTTGGATCATTTGAATGTGCCCGAGGCACGCGATCACTTCGGTGCATCGGTGCTCTTTACCCTGGCAACGCTGCGGATGAATGCCCTACCCGGTCAAGATGTTGCCTCACCGCGCGGACTGGTCCATTCCCAAGCATTGGAATCACCTCGTGGCGGCATTCGCTGGGTTTTCAACCGGGTGCCTCGTACCTATACAAACCGTGCTGGTGAGCCGGTACGCTATCCGGGCCATATTGCCCTAGCGGTGGATGATCTTGAACAACGCGCCGCAGCGGCAATCGATGCCGGACTTGCGGTACTGCCCATTCCCACGAACTACTATGTGGATCTGCAGGCCCGCTTTGGACTTGACGATGCCACGGTACGGCGTTGGCAACGGTTAGGGATCCTCTATGATCGCAATGCTGACGGGGAATTTTTGCACCTATACTCCGAAACCCTTGGCGGGCTATTCATTGAGCTGGTCCAGCGTATCGGGTCCTACCAGGGCTATGGCCCTGGAAATGCTGCCGTCCGGTTGGCAGCCCAGGAACAACACGAGCAACAACGCCGACTATAGGACGGATGATTCAACCTGTGGGGCACCGGATCCGGTGCGGAAGTGTGGTTTCAGTGCCGTACGCAAGTTCAAGAACAACAGGACCATGCCTAGGGTCAGGAAGATGTGTCCTAAACCAGAGATACCCGCGGTGGCTGGGCCGGGCTCACTGCCCACAACAGTCATGGTGCCGCGTACGGCCAACATGCCAGCGGTAAGAATCAGACCAATGTTGTAGGTCCAAAAGAACCAGTTGAAAAGGTTGGATTGGCTTAGCTTGAACTTGTGTTCCAAGACAAGAACAATGAGCAAGACAATAAAGCCCAGGGTCAGCACGTGGGTGTGTACCAGAGGTAGCTGACTGAATTCCGAGGATGGGAAGTCCCGGGATTTGGTTAGTTCTCAGTAGTAGAGGCCGGAAAGTGCTCCGATGACCATGTAGCTAAATGCAGCGTAGAAGAGTTTACGCACTGTGTGGTTTCCTTTCTGTTCTGAGGTCTGTGGCCTCAAATGAGGCCGGTTTCTTGCGCCAGCGCAACGGCCCGCGCCCGGTTATCGACGCCAAGTTTGGTAAAGATATGTACCAGGTGGGACTTGACGGTGGCTTCGGCAACGAAGAGTTGTCGGGCCATTTCTTTATTGGTGGCTCCCGTGGCCACCAGTCTGAGGACTTCGCGTTCGCGTTCTGTCAGTTCCGGTAGTGGGTCGCGCATCCCAGCTAGGACACGGGAGGCCATTTGGGGGGCAAGCACGGTTTCACCGGCGGCAACCCGCTGAATACCGTCAATGATGGTTTCCGGGGTGGCATCTTTGAGTATGTATCCGGCCGCTCCAGCATCCATGGCACCCATAACATCGGCGTCGCGATCATATGTCGACAGGATCAGCACCGTTGGGGCCGGGTCCAGCTTTCGCAGTGCTCGGGCTGTTTGGATGCCATCCATGCCAACGCCTAATTGCAAATCACATAGCACGACATCCGGTTGGAAATGTTCGGCCAAGGTCAGTGCTTCTTCCCCGCTGGCTGCTTCTGCCACAATGGACACTTCACTTCCGGTATCCAGCACGGCACGTAATCCGGTGCGGACCACCGGGTGGTCGTCAACGAGCAGTACGGTGATGGTCATGTATTCTCCTGAGTTACTGGGCGGGTATCCATACCCGGATTCACGGGTAAGTAGGCCGATAGCGCGGTGCCTTGGCCGGGACTGGATTCAATATCGAGTCCACCACCTAGCTCACGTAACCGTGCACGCATGAAGCGCAGCCCGTAGGAGCTAGCCGAGCTCTGCTCCGAGGAGGCCTCCAGCCCGGTGGGATCAAAACCTACCCCGTCGTCGATAATGTCTAACCGAATAGCATCGGTGGCATCAATGAGGGTAAGTACCGCCATGGTCGCTGCGGAGTGTTCCCGAATATTGCCCAGTGCCGATTGCGCGGTGCGCAGTAGGGCCACTTCCGCATCTGGGGTCAAGGCAGGCAGTGTGGCATCGGTTCGCAGTTCGGTATGAATACCGGTGGTGGCATGCAACCGGTCCAGCATGCCCTGCAGGGCGCTAGCCAGCCCGTCGTCATCGAGTTCAGCCGGGGCCAGTGCGGCGATGATGCGCCGAACATCGGCCAGTGACTCGGTGGCAACCGATTCCAAATGTGCCAGGGTTTTGATGTGTTGGGCATCGTGACTGCGGTCCTGTTCGGCGTGGGCTATCAACCGGATGGAGGATAACCCTTGGGCGACGGTGTCGTGGATATCTCGCGATATTCTGGTACGTTCCGCTAACGCCCCGGAATGGCGTTGCGCTAGGGCTAGTTCGTCTTGTAGCCGTGCGGTTTCTTCTTGGGCCCGGGTCAGATGGTTTACCAGTTGCTGTCGAGCTTCCGATTCACGCAACAACTCCAAGTAGCCGCGGGAAATACCCAGGGCAAATACCCCTCCGATCAGCGGGCCAAAGATGTTGGGGTAGGTAGTCTGACCGTAGTGCAGAATTGGTGCGACCACCGAGACCGCATAGACCACCACGGAAAATACCAGTGCGCCTCGGCCCGGCAGCAGGTGCCCGGCCAGCAACCACAATAAGAAGGCCAGCCAAATGTATTCGGCCGTTATAGCAACTGCTGCTACCCATAGCGCTGCCAGCCCGATGAGCCACCATCGCAGCAGTCGCAGCGAATCGGTGCGTTTGGGGATCCAGCTGCCGGCGGTGTGCCAAGCCAGGAATAATATCCCGATGGCCACCACTGCGATCACCGGTGCCGCGGCATCTGCTAGCCCGCGCAACATTCCTACAACGGTTAGTACCACGGCGATGACATACTGACCGATGGCCATGGCCCGTCGGGTAGCACCATTTGTGGCGCCCGAGTACTTTAGCGGTGTATTAACAATGCTCATTGGCTTATTATGCAGACCCGACTGGAAGTTTTCCAGGCCACCAGATCTTGTCACCGATCAGCCCAAACAGCGCTGGCACGATCACGCTGCGCACCACAACGGTATCGATCAGCACCCCGATGCACACGATCATCCCTAGTTGTCCCAGCACAACTAGCGGTAGTACACCCAGTGCGGCAAAGACGGCGGCCAAGACGATCCCCGCCGAGGTGATAACCGAGCCGGTGTGGGCCAAGGCGCGAGCCATACCTTCTTTGGTGCCGTGTTCCAAGGCTTCGTGACGGGCCCGGTGGGTCAAGAAGATCGTGTAGTCGATACCTAATGCCACCAGGAACATAAACGCCAGAACCGGGACTTGGACATCCAGTGCTGACTGTTCAAACACCAGCCCGGATACCCATGCGCCGGCCCCGATGGCCGCGGCCGCGCTGGCAATGTTGATTAGCAGTAAAAGCACGGGTGCCAACAGCGAGCGCAAGAGGATGATCAACACGATAAAGGCCACACCCAACACGATGGGTGCCACGACTGCCGAGTCGTGTTTGTTGCCGTCACGGGCGTCCATATCAACGGCGGTGGCACCGCCAACTACGGCATCGGCTCCATCAAGGTCATGCATGGTGTCGCGCAGGTCGGTGACGACGTCAAAGCTTGCTTGGGTGTCTGGTTCGGGATCAGCAACAACCATGATGTGGCTCAAGGTATCGTCAGTGGAGGTAGCCACCGGGTTGGCGCGCGTTACGCCGTCAACGTTTTCGGCGGCCTCAATAACATCGCCGGTTGCCTGTTTATCCGCAATGATGTCGATGGGTTGGGCCTCGCCTGCTGGGAAGTGTTCGGCTAGGACTTCAAAGCCTTCTGCTGATTCAGATTTGACCCGGAATTGTTCGGTCTGGTCCAACCCGATTTTCACGCTGAATAACCCGGTGGCAAGCACGGCGAGCACAATGAGACCGCTTACCATGCTGACTGCTGGACGCAGCATCACGGTGTGGGCAATCTTGGACCATACCGCACCGTGTTTGGCAGGTTTTTGTGGAGATGGGATGAATGGCCAGAAGACTTTGCGGCCAAATAGTACCAGGACCACGGGTAGTAGGAATAAGGCGGTAAGGGCTGCAACCAGTAGGCCAACGGAAGCAGAAATCCCTAACCCGTGGGTTCGTGGGATAACGGCTAATAACAAGCCCAGTAGAGCCAATACGACGGTGACGTTTGATGCGGCAATGGCACCAAAGCTTTTACGCCAAGCCGCCGCCATAGCACTGCGGTGGTTATCGTTGCGGCTGAGCTCTTCGCGGTAGCGAGAAATCAGCAGCAGCGCGTAGTTGGTGCCTGCCCCGAAGACCAGTACGCTGACGATACCCGGATCGAATTGTTGTCCGGTGGCTTCAGCGATCGCCGCAGTCAGGTTCGCGGCCAACCGGTCAGCTACACCAACAACTGCCAACGGGATCAGCCACAGCACCGGTGACCGGTAGGTGGCGATCAGTAAGACGGCGACGATGGCGATGGTTACGGCTAGCAACGTGAAATCTGCACCGTCGAAGGACGAAGCGATATCAGCAGCAAACGCTGGACCCCCGGTAACCTGGATGTCCAGGTCTGCGGGCATGTGTTCACTCACATCAGCGCGCAACGCTTTAATGGTGTCGGCGGTTTCGGATGAAGCATCGCCCACGGTAATGGGTGCGGTAATCATCGCAATAGCATTGTCGTCGCTGGGCAGCGGATCTGAGGGATCTTCGACAAAGTTGCTATCGACGTCGTTGGCTGCCTGTTGGAAATCGGCCAGATCAGTATCGGTAATATCTGCACCATCGGTGCGAGATGCAATCAGTAGGACTGATTGTTCGTCACTGTCGGAGAATTTTTCAAGGAGTTCTTCGACCTGTTCAGATTCGGAGCCCAGTGGTGCCTGGTCATTTCCGGTGGTCATATCGGCCTGCCCGAATACGCCGAAGACGCCGAGTATGACAATAATGGCCCCGGCCAGCCACCACCAAGCCCCTTTGCGGGAGGTTAGTGACCTGCTCAACCGGTCGAGTCGTGTGCCTGATGCTGTGGAATTCATACCTCTAAGTTCACCAGGCAGTACCTATGGTGGTCATCGCACAACCGATGGAACTTGGTCTACAACTTTTGGTTGATCGGGCTTGCCCTTGACGTAGCGTCATCCACTAAAACAGAGACTACAACCTAGAAAGATACGAACAGGAGTGTCATGGAATGGTCGACAACTCAGGTGGTTGAAGCCACCGGCATTACTTCCCGGACTTTGCGCCACTACGACCGGATTGGGCTACTTTTGCCCAGTCGCACCGGTGCCGGAGGACTGCGGTATTACAACCAGCAGGCCCTTATTCGGCTGCAACGGATTTTGTTGCTGCGCCAGCTGGGCATGCCGCTAGCCGAGATTAGCCAAGTACTTGACGGGCAAACCAGCGACATCAAGGCGTTACTGGAGCAACGTCAGCGATTACAGATTACACAAGAACAAATAGCAATGCAGATCCGCTCGGTTGATGCGACCATAGCGGCCCTGGAGAAAGGACAAACGATTATGCCACAAGACATGTTTGCAGGCTTTAATCATGCCAAATACGACGCTGAAGTGCGGGAACGTTGGGGTGATGCAGCCGCGGACCGTTCCAATGCATGGTGGTCAGACCTAGGCACTTCAGGCCAGGAAGACTTCCGGCAACAGCTTGAAGCGCTCAATTCGGGCTGGGATGAAATTATCGCAGCAGGAGTTGAACCGGATGCGGAGTCCGCCCAACAGATGGCTGCCCGGCATATCGACTGGCTTAGTTTAACGATTCCGCGCGATGAATTGTCAAAAGCCAAGGTCAAAGGCATCACGCAAATGTATGTTGACGACGAGCGTTTTGCCGCCAACTACAACCGGGTGTCACCAGCGGGTCCACAGTTCGTCAGAGATGCCATACACCACTGGGCTGATCACCACCTCAGTGACTAAGGATTTCAAAACAACGCTCCGATATGATATAAGTCACATTCGTTTGTTGTCACTTCTATCTTGAGGAGTCGTTGTCATGACAAAACAGCACGCACAAGCTAATACCCAACGGCAAGGCACTCCTTTGTCCCGGGCGATGCGTCCCGTCAACCACGTGGTGGAACGCTTCATTCCCTCATCCTTGGTCTTTTCCATTCTGCTGACCTTTATCGTGGTGGTCTTAGCATTGATCCTGACTGAGACCTCACCGGGTGATCTGGTGGTGTATTGGGGAGATGGTTTAGCCGGACTGTTAGATTTCATCACCCAGATGGCTCTGATTCTGTTATTCGGTCACATTCTGGCCAATACTGGTCCGGTGCGCCGTGGTTTAGGCTATTTGGGTAGCGTTCCACGCACTGAGTTGACCGCGTATGTTTTCGTGTTCTTCGTAGCTGCCATTGCCAGCTTGATTACCTGGGGCCTGGGGCTTGTGGTGGGCGGACTACTGGCCCGCGAAGTGGCCTATCAAGGTCGAGCCCGCGGGCTAAAACTGCATTTTCCCATGCTCGTGGCTTCCGGGTTTGCCGGTTTCGTGGTCTGGCATATGGGATATTCCGCCTCGGGACCGCTGACAGCGGCAACAGAAGACTCCTTTCTCACCGATTCGCTCAACGGTCAGACGCTTGCCATCAGTCAGACAGTATTTTCCGGCTGGAATATGTTGGCTGCTGCAGCGACTATTTTGGTAGTTGGTCTAGCAATGTTTTTGATCGCACCTCGTAAGGGAGATACAGTAACGCCGCTTGAAATTGATGTTCGGGAAACCACTGATGACGGACAAGAGGACATCGTCACCCCGGCAGATCGGCTGGATGCTAGCCGGATCGTTACCCTGCTCATCGGTCTGCTACTAGTGGCTTATTTGGTGTTGCACTTTAGCCGAGGCGGTACCCTAACCCTGGACACAGTCAACTGGTCATTTCTTGCGCTGATCTTCTTATTAGTACGCAACCCGTTTGAACTCATTGCGCTGACAAAACAGGCTGCTTCAAATGTGGGCGAGATTCTGCTGCAGTTCCCACTCTATGCTGGCATTTTAGGGCTGATGGTGGGTTCCGGTCTGGTACAGATTTTCTCTGACGCCTTTGTATCGATCTCTAATCCAGTCACCTTTGGGGTCCTGGCATTTCTAGCAGCGGGGCTTGTGAATTTCTTTGTGCCATCAGGCGGCGGACAGTTCGCGGTACAAGGGCCAATCATGCTCTCAGCCGGCACTGAGCTTGGTGTAGATCCAGAAATAACTATTATGGCGGTGTCCTATGGGGATCAGTGGACCAATATGATCCAGCCGTTCTGGGCTATCCCGCTGCTGGCTATTGCCGGGCTGAAAATGCGCGACATTCTTGGCTATACCACCGTAGCTCTGCTTGCTTCCGGAGTAGTTTTTGCGGCAACGCTACTGCTGGTGTCTTTATAACAAGGTGGGCCGTTTATGCTGTTGGCATCGATGTCTGCTGATAATGTACCAGACGCCATTGCTCCTGGACCCGAACATAGACGCTGACCATCAGCGCCCGAAGAGTGTATGGGCCACTACGATGGGCTAGACCTATATAGCGCAGCAGAGCCTGATCCGGTCCCAGGGAGATGATCGTTGGCTCATAAATCTCATAGCTATCCAGGTTGGCGCATCCTGGAGTGACGCAATGACAGCGTCGCGATCGAGCGCATAGCCGTCAACCACCGTCATGATCGCGTCATTGGTCATAATCTGACCACACCCTTGGAGGCTAATCTGCCACCGGTACAACCATTGGCGAACCGGACCATGGGTCTGATCCGATCATTGCTTCTAAACCAAAGACCTCAGTGATCAACTGCGTCGTCAAAATTTCGTCTGCTGCACCCTGTGCCACAATCCTGCCCTGATGCATCACCACCAGCTGATCTGCGTATCTTGCCGCTTGATTCAAATCATGTAGCACTGCCAAAACCGTACGCCCGTTGGCCGTTATGCTTCGGCATAACCGCAACACCTCAATTTGATGGGCTATGTCCAAAAAGGAGGTGGGTTCATCCAAGAGCACGTATTGGGTTTGCTGGGCTAAGACCATGGCCAACCATGCACGTTGGCGTTGGCCTCCGGATAGTTGTGCCACTGGAAACTGGGCAAACGCCGTCATCCCGGTGTCTTCTAGTGCCTGTTCAATAGCTGCTGGATCATCTACCGACCACTGACGTAATGGGCTGTGATACGGGTAGCGGCCGCGAGCTATCAAGCCGCCCACGGTCACCCCCTCTGGTACCACCGGGTGTTGTGGCAGCAGGGCGATGCGTTGAGCTAAGTGTTTAGGACGCAGTTTTTGCAGCGGGGTGCCTTGAAAGTGCACCATACCGGGCTGGGTTGCTAATACGCGGGACAACGATTTTACCAAGGTAGATTTGCCACAACCGTTTGGTCCAATAACCTCGGTGAAGCGGCCCTCGGGTACCGTGAAGTCGAGGTCGGACAGTACCGGTTGGGCCCCGTAACCGACACTGAGTTTAGTAGCGGCCAGTCCAGTGGCAAGTGCGGTCATGATTGTCCTTTCTTGAAGAAATTCAGCAGCAGGTAACCCAGGAAGATGCCGCCGAATCCGGCGGTGAGCACTCCGGCGGGCAGCCCTTCAAATATGGGTATCTGTTGGACAGCTAGATCGGCAAGGACCAGCAATAATGCGCCGGTCAGTGCACTGCCGATCAGGTGTGGTCCGGAGGTTTGAGTCAGCATCCGGGCAGCGTGCGGGCTCATCAGGGCAATGAAGGCGATTGGCCCGGCTACGGCGACGGCCATGGCGGCTAGCACCAGTGACAGCAGGACAGCTTGGGTGCGTGTGGCAGAAGCTTTGCCGCCCAGTGCTGTGGTGAGTTCATCGCCAAGTTCCATCAGTTCCAGTCGTGGCGCTAACCAAACTAATACTGGCGCGGCCACCAGCAGTGTGACTGCGATGATGGCCACTTGTCCGATGTCTCGGGAATTTAGGCTGCCCACCAGGTAAGCGGCCAGACGGCTGGCTTCATCACGCAGGGTGGCGGTTACCACGAATTGGGTGACGGCTGTGGCCATGGCGGCTACCGCGATGCCGGCGATGATGACTTTGGCCGTGGAGGATAGTCCGCTGCCGGTGGCTACGGTGACCAGACCGATGGCGATACCGGCGCCGGCCAGCGCCCCCAGTGGGGTGGGCATATTGAAGGGCAGCAGGGATGCGGCGGCCACGCCTGCCCCTGCCCCGGCAGATAGGCCCAGGACATCTGGGCTACCCAGCGGGTTGCGGGTGACGTTTTGGAACAGGGCACCGGATATGCCGAAGGCAGCACCAGCCAGGATGGCGATGAAAAGTCGTGGGCCGCGTACGCGTTGTAGGGCAAATTCGGTGGTGGCGCTTGCTTGGCCACGCACGACATCAACAAGTTCTGCGGGGCTGATTCCCAGTTTGCCGAACATCAATGTGGCAATCGATAGTGAAAGCAGTAAGACGGTGACCGCGCACCAGATCAGCACACTTCGGCGGTGGTAGGTTATTGCGATGCGGTCGCCGATCCGCAACATTGTGGCTTGGTGCAGCATTATTGCATCACCGCCCCGCGGCGTACGGCTACTAATAAGAATGGGGCGCCAATGAATGCGGTAATAATTCCGACCATGAGTTCTTGTGGTCGGATCAGGGTGCGCGCCAGAATGTCTGCCGCAACCAGAGCTAGGGCTCCTCCGAGGATGGCCGCTGGGATGCGCCAACGAAAGTCTTCACCGAATAAGGCGAAGATAATATGTGGCACGGCTAAACCGACAAAGCTGATAGGTCCGGCAATGGCTGTCGCTACAGCGGCCAGTAGTGCAGCTGCAATGATACCAACCAGCCGGGTTCTGCCCACATTGAAACCCAGCGAGATAGCGGTTTCATCACCCAGTGCTAGAGCGTTCATACTGCGAGCTACACCCAGGGCCAGTAGGGTGCCCACAATAAGTGGGATGAATAGTTTTGTTAGGTGTTCTAATTGCACGCCAGCTAGTGAACCGACCATCCAGAACCGATAGGAATCAAAGACCCCGGGTTTTAGCAGCACCATTGCGTTGATATAGGCGTAGAGCACCGCTGAAACGACAGCACCGGCCAGTACCAGTGGCACGACACCTCGCGCCTGTGAACGACCGCCCAGCCCCAAGACGATCATCACGGCAACAACTGCGCCCAGCATTGCAAAAACCATGGTGGAGGTTGCCCCTAGGGCACCAAGTATGGCGGTACCGGTGACGACGCTGGCTGAGGCCCCTACGCCGATACCCAAGATGCCTGGTTCGCCCAGTGGGTTGCGGGTGATGCCTTGGATCAGGGTGCCTGATACCGCCAATGCTGCACCAACGATGACGCCCATTATGGTGCGCGGGATGCGGGAATCTACCACACTGGTCAGGTAGTCGTCTCCGTTTCCAACTAATACAGCTGCCACATCGGTGATACCGTTGGGGCGACTGCCCAGAAAGAGACTGAGGATACAGGTGGCCGCTAACGCTACGGCTAGGGCCACGGTGATCAGGCTTCGGCGCATGCCCGGGTCAGTTCTGTTCTGCCTTTTCGACGGCGTCGTCGATCATGGGTTTATAGCGTTCTAGTGTCCAGGGTACGGTCAGCGGGTTAATCATCGAAGAAGCCGTAACAAACGATTGGTCATCCGAGGCTACAATGGCACCTTGGTCTACTGCCGGGATGCTGGCGTATAGCGGTTGTTCTTCGGTTTCTTCTCGATTGGCGTCATCCATATAGAAGGTAAAGATGAGATCTGAGTCCGATAGCTTGTCAGCATTTTCTAGCCCGATCAGCGCCGACTGGGTGCCGGGGGCATCGTAGTCTTTGCGTAGCTCGTCTACGACCGGGTCCGGGGTCAGTCCGAGGGCTTCGACCATGGCTACACGCTGTTCTTCAGGATAAAACACGCCAAGGGTACCTGGACCGTCGTTATAAATGTAGGAGAAGGTCAGGTCTTCATATTTTGGGTCGGCGGCTTCATCGAATTGGCTGTGAATGTCATCGATGAGTTCTTGGGCTTGGTCGTTTTCACCCATAGCTTCGCCGATGATTTCAATTTGCTGTTCCCATTCGATGGTCCAGGGCTGTTCAGGATAGGCGACAGTGGGCGCCACATCGGCTAGCAGGTCGTATTGTTCTTGGGTCAGACCGGACCACGGGGCCAAAATGAGATCGGGTTCTAGCTCGAGGATTGCTTCGATATCTAATTCGGTGGACCCTTCGATGAGTTCGGGCAGTTCCTCGTTTCGATCCTTAACTTCTTCTTCAATCCATGGCAAGTATCCGGAGTCATCAGCACCCCACTCGTATTCTTCCATGCCCACCGGGGTGGTTCCCAGTGCGATAGCGGTCTCGGTTGAGCCCTGACCTAGTGTGACAATACGCTCGGGTTCTGCTTCGATGGTGGCGGTTCCCAAAGCGCTATCGATACTCACCGTTTCCCAATCGCCCTGGTCACCGTTTGCTGCATCATTGGTGCTTGAGCACGCGCTCAGCGTCAAAGCTGCGGTCAGCCCGATGGCCACTGTTAAGCTCCATCGACGTTTGACCGGTTTGGCCGTGGGAAGTGTCATATTTCTCCTTGCCTGGTTGTTCTATGCAGCCCGACCACGCCGTGGGGTGCCACAACACCACCAATCACAGGTAAGGCTCACCTAATCGCATTAAGATAATTTACCTTAAGCATTTGGCTGCGTCATCCATATCCTGGAAATTTTGCAGTACCGCTCAACCTCGCATCGCTACCCCCAGACGCCAATATCCCATAAAGGCCACCTGGCTTCGATCTACGCCGATATCGCGAACCAAGAAGCGCCGCAAACGTTTAATGACACCACTTTCTCCGGCGATCCAATAATAAATACCCGCCTGAGGCTCGTCCGACGCCACAATTTCTTCCCCGGAGGCTGAAAATACCGGCGTTTCCCAAAGTAGCTCCTCATCGGATGCAATCGGCGCCGAATCTTCTTCTTGTACATGCCAACCAAGCCGGCCGGACAGCTGCTCCCCCATATCGGCATCACCGCGAATAAGCCAGTGCACTTCAGCGCCGTCAGGGCCCTGAATATCCAGCTGATCCTCGGCATTGGGCACTTCAATATAGGCAGATATCCGCGCTGTTGTACCAACGAGTCGAAGATCTTCTAAAATCCGAGCAATCGCCGGTGCTGCTGCTTCATCGCCAAGTAAGACCACTTCATCAGCTCCACCTGGCGCAAATTCAATACCGGAGGCTTCTTGGCCTTGACGCGGGGCGACAAGCCAAAGCTCTTGGCCTACCTCAGCATCTGCAGCCCAGGCTGCAGCCGGCCCGGTGGAACCATCTGGGGCAAAATGCAGCACAAAATCAACGGTCATCCTGGTGATACCGTCATCGCGGGTGAGCTCTCGAATTGAATAAGTCCGCATGACACCGCGCTCGGCTTCTGGCATGGCTAGCCAGTGCTGATACCAGTCGGGGGAATCTTCAATATCAGGCAGCACGCCGGCGGTATTGGGAAAGATCAGCTTGATGCGCTGGTCATAAAATGGACCATCAACGGATAGCTGTTGAAGTTGGGGACCGGAGAAGACGATTCGCCGAAAAGTTTGCGATACATCTTGGACAGATTCGACAACCCCGCGAACCGGACCGTGGGCAAGGTGGGACATGGCGGCTCCTTACGTGTAGTGGGGCTAGCTCGCCTAAACTACCGACAGCTACGATACAACATCGTTAGCCGTTTTAATGCAGTTAGCCTATCCTAAGTGGCACAGTATTTGCGAGCCGCTGCTACACTGACTCGTTGTGCAAAACCATTTA
>DXHA01000051.1 GCA_019113675.1 Candidatus Yaniella excrementigallinarum | reverse complement strand
CGGCCAGAATCGTTGATCCACCCGCTCAAGGAACTGTCCCGCAAATCAAACGTGACCGTTGAATCAGTCGACCAAGCGGCAGAGGTGCTGGCCTACATATACGAGTAGCCACCGCTACATAAAGCCTGTCGCCGAGAGCCAAAACTGAAAATTCAGTTTTGGCCTACGGTCAGCTATAATGGCGAGGTTGCTGTCTGCACCCCAGATGGGTGAAGCAGCTTGCACTAGAACCTCCTGTTACGGAAAGACCGTGACCACCAGTCCAAAGGAGGTGGGTTCGCATGCGTGCATATGAACTAATGGTGCTTATCGATCCAGAGATCGACGAGCGTACCGTAGAACCGACCTTGCGTAAGTACCTTGATGCAATCAACAAGGACGGCGGAACCGTTGACGAGCTCGAAGTTTGGGGTCGTCGTCGCCTGGCCTATGAGATCCAGAAGAAAAACGAGGCAATTTATGCCGTCGTCAACTTCACCGCTACCCCTGAGCAGTCTCAGGAATTGGATCGTCAGCTTGGCCTGAACGAAACCGTGATGCGCACGAAGATCATCCGCCCGGAAGATCAAAAAATTACCCTCTAAGTTTTAGTACCACTACTACCTGCTACGCATAGGAGCGCTTCATGGCCGGAGAACCATATATCACTGTGGTTGGCAACCTGGCAGGTGACCCAGAATTGCGGTTTACCGCAGCGGGACACGCGGTTGCAAACTTTACGATTGCTCAGACGCCACGTACACGAAATCAACAGACCGGTGAATGGCTTGATGATGAAACGTTGTGGGTTCGAGCATCGGTGTGGCGTGAAGCAGCCGAAAACGTGGCAGAGACGCTGACCAAGGGTACTCGCGTGATCGCGCATGGTCGGCTGAAAGCTCGGTCATTTGAAACCAAAGATGGTCAACAACGAACCAACTGGGAATTAGATGTTGACGAGATTGGCCCCTCACTGCGCTGGGCTACCGCACAGGTAAACCGCACACCGCGTTCAGGTGGCGGAGGCTTCGGCGGTGGCGGCCAGGGTGCACCCGGTGGAAACTGGGGTGGCGCACCTGCTGGCGGCGGTTGGGGACAACCCGCACCGGGCAACGACCCGTGGGGTGGTGGCGGCTCTGCTGGATCATGGGATTCCGGCAATGACGCACCACCACCGTTCTAAAACTGTTATTAACTATTCATTTACCATCCCGCCGATTGGCGGGCTCCAGGTTTAGATAAAAAGGAGCACCAAGATGGCTAAGGCTGAAATTCGTAAGCCGAAACCAAAACCGAATCCGCTCAAAACAGCGGAGATCGACTACATCGACTACAAAGATGTTGCTTTGCTACGCAAATTCATCTCCGACCGCGGCAAGATTCGTGCACGTCGCGTAACCGGTGTGACCGTCCAACAGCAGCGCAAAATCGCGCAGGCAATCAAAAACGCCCGTGAAATGGCACTGCTGCCGTACTCCGGTTCCGGCCGCTAAACGCTGATCAAGGGAGAGAAATCATGGCGAATCAGAAAGTCATTTTGACCCAGGAGATCCCGGGCCTCGGCTCGGCCGGCGACGTTGTTGAAGTACGCAATGGTCACGCTCGGAACTACTTGATCCCACGCGGCGAAGCTGTCCGTTGGACCGCAGGTGCGCAGCAAGAAGTAGAACAGCTACGAGCAAACCGTGAAGCTCGTCAGGAGCGCAGTCTTGAAGCCGCACAGGCACAGGCTGCTCAGCTGGCCGAGGCACCTATCCAGGTGCAGATGCAGGCCGGCGATTCTGGCCGACTATTCGGTTCCGTTACTACCGCTGCCATCGCAAAAGCAGTTTCCGATGCTGGTAAAGGCGATATCGATCGTCGTTCCATCATTGGCGCCGGCGACATTCGTGCTTTGGGTACCTACCCAATTCAGATCCGTCTGCACGAAGAGGTGCTAGCCGAAGTTAACCTATCGGTTGTGCCGGCACCGAAGAAGTAACTTCTTCAAAACCGGATACCGGGCGGATCCCTTCGGGGGTCCGCCCGTCGGTGTTAATACACAAAAATGGCGGGCAACCTCGAAGCTGTAGAAAGCCACGGGGTTGCCCGCCAAAGTAGCGGTAACCGGAGCTGCCGGTCACCGCATCACTTAACGGTTAGAGGCCGCGAATGTTGGTTGCCTGCAGGCCTTTTTGACCCTGCTCGACATCGAATTCGACCTTCTGATCTTCTTGCAGGTTCCGGTGACCGGTGCCCTCAATAGCGGAGAAGTGCGCGAACACATCGCCTGAACCATCATCTGGGGCGATGAAACCGTAGCCTTTTTCGGAGTTGAACCATTTGACTGTGCCTGTGGCCATAACGTCTTTCCTTTTCAGTCTGGGACCACATTTGTGATCCTTGTACCCGCGTGAACAGTGTTTACACGGAATTTTTGGGGCAACAACATGCCCGGCGCTATGCTGCGGACGCAATACAGCGCGGTAGTAGGTGGAGCTGGGGACAACAGAGATCGCGCATCAAAAACTAGCGGTAAGGTCACGCAAAGTTCTGGATCGGCGAAGACAACACGGCAAAAGCGGCGGTGTTGTGGGTAGTGCAGTGGTGGAGATGAAAAACCAATTCGTTCAATATTCGTACAATCTCGACTCTGCGAGATATTTATTCCGCGAGGGATACGAATCTAACAGACTTGCTGATTCCACCATGCGCGTGCACTGTCTGGCATCATCGCAATGTTTATCGCAAATCGTACAAGACAGCCACCAATACTCTAGTGGTCATAGTAGAAATTAGCCAAATCACATCTCTAGGATGACGTCATTGGCGATGAGTCACCCAGTACAGCAGCTAGATCTGCCACAAACTCATCTAGCTGGTTGTTGCTAAGTTGATGGACGGTTACCCGAATATGATGGACTGCGTCGTCATTGGAATCTAACGAAAACTCGGCGCCATCACGCACCAACCAACCACGGTTTCCCATGGCCTGGACCACCGGGGAAGCGACTCTATGCAAATCAATCCAGACATTGACCCCATCGGCTGCACGGGCGGAAATGCCATGATCATCTAGGGCAGCAATCAAGCGAGCATTGGCCCGAGCATATTCGGTGCAGGCATGCTCAAGTTGGGCCGGGGTGTCCGGATTGGTGGTCAGCAAATACGTGAGGCGTTGCAGAATATGCGAAACCCACATGGCACCAGAACGGATATGGGCACCTAGTCGGGAGGCGGTAAGTGGATCTGAACCAACAAGACCCACACGTAAATCCGGGCCCAAGGACTTTGATACCGATCGGATCAGCGTCCAACGCGGGTGGTTTGGCGGGATAATCGAACGATACGGATGGCGGGAAAGTTGCCAGAAATGATCGTCTTCAATGATCAACACATACGGGTAATCGCACAGTAATGCTGATAGTTCATCGGCGCGGTTTTGCGAGATGACAGCGCCGGTAGGGTTTTGCGCCCGCGGAGTGACCACCACTGCCCGAATCCCATCATCCAGTGCCGCGCGCAGACCGGCAACGGTTGGACCTTGGGCATCAACGGGTATCGGTACCGGGCGGTATCCTGCCGCCTGTGCCGTTTGTAGCGTGGTCAAAAAACATGGCTGCTCGAAACCGACGGCATCGCCAATGGTCAGCGAATCAGCCAACAGGCGTTGCACGGCGTCGGCAGAACCTGCCGTCACCGTCAATTCCGCTGGACCAACATCAGCGGATAAAACTTCGGTTGCCCATTGTGCCAGATCAGGGTCGATAACCGGTTGGCCATAGAGCACCGGCTCATCGGCGGCCAGTTCGGCCAAGGCCTTACTAGCAGGGGGCAACAGGGCTGGATCAGGGTTGCCCGATGCGATATCGAGCATGCCAGTCACATTGGAAAAACCCTCCTGTGGCAGCGGTTGCAAATCCACAATTTGGGTACCCGCACGGCCGCGAGTCACAGCGACACCGGCCTGAACCAGTAGGCCATAGGCGGCCACCACCGTATTACGGTTGACCTCCAGTTGTTCGGCCAAGGTACGCACCGGCGGCAGTCCAGCGCCGGGACGTAGTTGGCCAGTATCCACTAGATCACGGATCGCTTCGGCTATGTCTGCAGCCGTGTTTGCGGTAATGGAGGCGACCGGATCCGGTGTGGCAGATGGTTGGGGCACCAAAACTCCTCAAAAACCCCACCAGCGGAGGGGATAAAGGCGGAAATGTTTTGTCTCTATGTTACATTTTGGTCATGACCACGCCTGAGACTGCTGTACATGTCGCTACTAGTGAAGCTGAGTTTCGCCGCGCCATTGATATCGTGTACCAACGCATTGCTGTCGCGGCCCAACGGGTTGACCGGGCACCCGAAGATATCCGGTTGTTGCCGGTTTCCAAAACTGTGCCGGAGGATCGAATGCGAGCTGCCTATGCCGCTGGTCTGCGACAGTTTGGCGAAAATAAGGTGCAAGAGGCCCAAACTAAGGCTGAAGCCATGAATGATTTGGATGTGCACTGGGCTGTGATCGGAGCGCTACAGTCAAATAAGACTCGCGATGTTGCCCAATTTGCCCATGAATTCCAGGCGTTAGATCGGCTTCGCATTGCACGTCGCCTGGATAACCAATTGCAAGAATTTGGCCGTAGTTTGGATGTTTACGTTCAGGTCAACGCCTCAGGAGAACACACGAAATCCGGGTTGCACCCCGACGATGTTGAAGATTTCTTAGAACGGTTACAAGAGTTCCAGTGCCTGAAGGTTCGGGGTCTGATGACCATGGCATTACACACCACAGACGAAGCGGTCATTCGCCAGAACTTTGCTGTGGTGCGCGGCTTACGAGATGAGCTGCGTGAGCATCGTCCTGCCTTGATTGGTGACGGCGGGTTGTCTATGGGGATGTCAAACGATTATGAGATTGCCATAGAAGAAGGCGCCACCGTGGTGCGGGTTGGTTCTGCGATCTTCGGCGCACGCGACTACTCTAAGTAGGTTTATACACAAAGTTATCCACAGGTGTGAAGAACTACAGTTGTGCAACTTGTAGATCAATGTGTGCAAGTCGTCCTTAACGCGACGGCCTAGTCGCGGGCGGAGTCGTTGCAGTGCTAGCAGACTGCCCTATTCAAAGGTGTGTGATGCAGCATACGATTTAACAATGAAGCACTATCTCAGAACACATACAAACCCACCAGTTTTCCTGATCTCGGGCATTCTGGTCGTTGCGTTTGTGGTCTGGGGAGTCGTAGCCCCAGAAAACGTCGCGGCAGTTGCAGATCAGGTTCAGCAGTTCATTACCACGAATTTCAAGTGGCTCTATATTCTTGCGGCTTCTGGGATTGTGGTTTTTGTTATATGGCTCATGTTCAGTCGTTATGCTCGCATTCGTTTAGGGCCTGCGGATTCCAAACCTGAGTACAGCACACTTGCTTGGTTTGCCATGCTCTTTACTGCAGGTATGGGCATTGGCCTGGTATTCTTTGCTGTCAGCGAGCCGGTTTCGCACTTTACTGCACCGCCGACCGGCGAGGCCGGTACTGTTGAGGCATCCCGAAACGCAATGAACTACGTGTTTTATCACTGGGGCCTGCATCCTTGGGCAATTTATATCGTCGTGGGATTGTCCTTGGGCTACTTTGCTTTTCGACGCGGCTTGCCGCTGCGTCCCGCCTCAGCCCTATATCCACTGATCGGTGAACGTATTTATGGCTGGATCGGTCACACCGTGGATATCCTGGCCGTTTTCGGCACCCTGTTTGGGCTGGCCACCTCTTTAGGGTTGGGCGGCCAACAGGTTGGCGCTGGACTCAACGAAGTTTTCGGCCTGGAAAATACCACGACCCTGCAGGTCATCATCGTGCTTGCCATTACTGCGGTGGCCGTCACTTCGGTTATGCTCGGTATCGATAAAGGGATTCGCAATCTGTCATTGATCAATCTGTGGATTGCATTTGCGCTCATGCTTTTTGTGTTCTTTTTCGGCCCTACACGAACGCTCCTGAACTCCGTAGCCACAGATATCGGTTCGTATATTCAAAGTCTGCCGGGAATGAGTTTTGACACGTTCCCCAACAACGGTAACGGCACGGCCAAAGAGTGGCAGGCCAATTGGACCTTGTTCTATTGGGGCTGGTGGATTTCGTGGTCACCATTCGTTGGCATGTTTATCGCACGAATCTCCTATGGTCGCACAATTCGACAGTTCATCACCGGCGCCTTATTTGCTCCGGTGGGGGCATCTATGGTGTGGCTGGGTATCTTCGGTGAGTCAGCGCTGCGAACCCTCTTGGATGACCCCAACAACGCCTTAGCTGAAGCCTCTGACGAGACCGCACTGTTTGTGTTATTAGAACAGCTGCCCGTCGGCAAGATAATTGTGACCCTTTCTGCCATAGTCGCGGTTATTGTCGTGGTCCTATTCTTTGCTACCTCATCCGACTCGGGATCGCTGGTAGTTGATATTCTCACTAATGGTGGAGACCCGAATCCGCGCTGGCAACAACGCCTGTTCTGGGCCATATTAGAAGGTGTTGTCGCTGCAGTATTACTGATCGCTGGGGCTGCTGCCGGTGAGGATGCTCTAACAGCTGTACAAACTGCCTCGCTTACAGCTGGCTTACCGTTCTGTTTGGTCCTTATAGCGATGTGTGTGGGATTAGTGCGCGGATTATCAACAGAAGCTGTGGATCCGCCACGTGCTCCCGAACCTGCGCCGTTGGCCGGGCTTCGTTTGGCATCTCAGCACCGCCATGCTGCTACTTCCTCGTCGGAGGATACCTCAGGCGAGGACAGTTCATAATACAGGACTGTCTTGTGCCCAATAGTGACTTCGCCATGGCGCTGGTTTACAGATCGGTGAACAATCTTTAACGGGCACTTCCGAGACGTCATTTTGGTAAAACTTCTGCTGTCTAAGCAGTTTTTGAATCACGAAACGCACGCCTGGGCTCAGCTCCGTTGAATGGTTTTATTTGACTTGAAATTTTTAGAACTTTGGTGACTTAAATTTCGGTTCGTGCGACATGCCGGAAATTATGCCAAACAGCTGTGGAATAACATCGGTGTAGTTTACCCACAAGTTGTGTATATCCTGTGGATAACTTCTGTTGAGGGTGTGAAAAGAGTAGAAAACCGCTTAAATTTGTGTTGTCAAATCGCAAAAAATAGGGGTAAAAAAATTTTAATCCACAGGCTGTGGGGGATAAACGACCTAGTCACATCGGTGTTTGTGGATACTGTGTATAAGCAGCCCGTGAATTACCCACAGCTTGTGCACATAGTCCACACTTTAATTCACAAGTTATCCACAGGAGAGGAGTTTTCCCCAGTTGATCACTAAGAATTCGGCAGGTATCGTCAACGGGTATTAGCTCGTAGCGGCCGGTATTGGCATTACGGAAATAATGCGTGCATCGGCCGTGCTACGAGCTTGAGTTTTTGGCCTATGTTGCCGGGGTAGGGGTAGGGTACTTTTACAGAACAATGGCAAACTTTAACACAATGGAAACTGCCAACGGAGTTTCGCAAAATCCACGCACACCTCCGCAAGACCTTGACGCGGAACGGTCTGTTCTGGGTGCGATGATGTTATCCACCGATGCAATTGCTGAAGTGTCGGAAATTATCCGGCCTGCAGATTTCTACTCTCCAGGTCATGAGCTGATCTACACCGCGATCACCGATCTGTTTGCTGCCGGAGAACCAGCCGATGCGATTACTGTGACGTCAATGTTGGATCGGCGTCACGAATTAGCCCGGACCGGTGGAGCAGCACACATCCACACCCTTGTGCAGTCAGTGCCCACAGCAGCTAATGCGTCGTTTTATGCTGAGATCGTTGCCGAGAAAGCCATCCTGCGCCGCATCGTCAATGTTGGCGCCAAAATTTCCCAAATGGGTTATAGCGCCGATGGCGAGGTTGAAGACATCGTCAACGAGGCCCAAGCTGAGATCTATAAGGTCGGCGAGAACCGTTCCGGGGAAGATTATGTCGCCCTGGGTGACATCCTGGCCGAGACCATCGACGAAATCGAAGCCGCTTCCACAACCGGTGACGGTATGTCTGGTGTGCCCTCTGGTTTCGATGAATTTGATGAGCTCACCCAGGGGTTGCACGGCGGACAAATGGTAGTTATTGCGGCGCGCCCGGCGGTCGGTAAATCGACTCTTGGCTTGGACTTTGCTCGCGCAGCAGCCATCGGGCATGGCATGACCACGGCCTTCTTCTCGCTAGAGATGTCCAAAACCGAAATCGCAATGCGCCTACTGTCTTCAGAAGCCACTATTTCCCTGCAGGATCTGCGCAAGGGCACCCTGGATGAAGGCCAGTGGCGCAAGATGGCCTTGACCCTACAAAAGCTCAATGAGGCACCGTTTTTCATCGATGACTCACCAAATATGTCCATGATGGAAATCCGTGCCAAATGCCGTCGGCTCAAACAACAGCACAACCTGAAAATGGTTGTGTTGGACTACCTGCAGTTGATGAGCTCGGGTAAACGGGTGGAGTCACGCCAGCAAGAAGTCTCGGAATTCTCGCGGTCATTGAAACTGCTGGCCAAGGAACTTGAAGTGCCAGTGGTTGCACTGTCACAGCTCAACCGTGGTTCAGAACAGCGCACCGATAAACGGCCGCAAGTTTCTGACCTGCGCGAATCTGGTTCTATCGAGCAGGATGCCGATATGGTGATTTTGCTGCACCGTGAAGATATGTATGACAAAGAATCGCCCCGCGCCGGCGAAGCCGATCTGATTGTGGCCAAACACCGTAATGGACCGACGAAAACCATCGAACTGGCATTCCAGGGTCACTACTCCAGATTTGCCAATATGGCCCCATCCGATGGCGGATTCTAATCGTTGACCGGCTACCGTTGTGATTTGGCATACTGGGGGTATGGCAGAGCATAAATTTTCCCCCAGTCGTCGTTCGGCAGTCTCCCGATTTCAAGTCATGGATATCGTCGGCGACGTCGACGCCATGAAAGCCCAAGGCATCGATGTCATCTCGCTGGGCGCCGGTGAGCCAAGCGGTGGTGCCCCCGCGGCTGTAAACCGTGCCGCCGCCAAACTTCACAGCCAGGATGATCCGGTTTTCAATTACACTCCGTCCTTGGGTACCCGAAAATTGCGCGAAGCCATCGCCAAGCACTACCGCAACTGGTACGACATTGATGTTGGCTATGACTCTGTGGCGGTCATGACTGGATCCTCCGGAGCCTTCGTAGCCAGTTTCCTTGCCGCCTTCGACGTGGGGGACCGGGTGGGTCTAGCCCGGCCTGGTTATCCTGCCTACCGCAATATTCTGCGGGCACTGGACGTTGAGGTCGTTGATCTGCCGGCCGGATTAGAATCAAATTTCCGCTTCGACCTCGACAAGCTTGCTGCTGAGCACGCCGCCAAACCATTGGACGGACTGATTTTGGCCTCGCCAAATAATCCGACCGGTACGATGGTTCCGTCCCAAGACATGAAACGCATTGCCACCTGGTGCGCGGATAATGGGGTGCGGTTGGTATCTGATGAGATCTATCACGGCGTCACCTTTGGTGAAGATAAAGGCACCTCTGCTTGGGAGTTTGATCGCAACGGCATCGTCATTTCGTCGTTTTCAAAATACTGGGGCATGCCCGGTTGGCGACTCGGCTGGATGTTGATGCCGGCCGATCTTGAACCGGCAGTTTCTGGATTGGCCGGTTCCATCTCCTTATGCCCACCAGCGGCAGGCCAATACGCTGCTATCGAAGCATTCAGTGACGAGGCCTATGCTGAATCCGATGCTGAAGTAGCCGAATTTGGGCGCACCCGACAACTGTTTTTGGATAATGTAGATCGACTGGGCTGGCGTAATGCCGCACCCGCTGATGGTGCATTCTACTTTTATGCACAACCATCCCAAGCGATTCTGGAGCATTTCGGTAACACCGTTGACTATGCTGCTGCCGTGTTAAAACACGCTCACGTCGCACTGATCCCCGGAGTGGATTTTGACTCCGTGGACGGTGACCAGTTCATCCGCATCTCCTTTGCCTCCGGCTATGACGCGGCACAACAGGCCATTGAACGTATCGTGGAGTTCAACGCCACTATCGACTAGGCACTAATACGTGAGACAGCACGACTAGAGTAACCCAGGTGGCATACGCATTATTTCGTCTTGTCACAGCGTCACACAATACTAAACACTGTCGAATAATTGCCTGACAATTTACTGGATTAGCGTGACAATGAAGATTTTCACACGGTAGTGTCGAAACTGGACATGTTGTCGACAACCTTGAGAGGTGAACTTCATGGGTATTGAAGATAAAGCAGATGCTGCAAAAGACAAGGTAAAAGGCGGCGCTAAAAAAGCCGCTGGTGAAGCCACCGGTGATAAGCAGACTAAAGGTGAAGGCCAAGGCCAAAACCTGCAAGGCAAAGTCAAAGACACCGCTGATCAGGTCAAAGATACCGCCAATGATCTCAAAGACCAGGCCAAAGGATTCACTGACGGCTTGAAGAAAAAATAGGCCGCAGCACACACTATAAAAAGATGCCCGGGAAGGTAGGAAGCCGACCCGGGTTTCTTCTTGCCCATCTCCGCTAGGCTGGTGCACATACAGACATGGACGACACCGTAAAAGGAGCAACATGGTTGACATTAACGAACTTGCCCGGATCGGCAACGATCAATTCGCCCGGCTAGACGAGGTCGACGAATTTAGCGTCACATCCACCACCGTGACACAGGGCCAAGAATGGCCAGCCGCACAATACTCCGGGAACATGGGTGTACCAAACGGCCAAGATATTTCGCCACACCTCGCCTGGTCCGGTGCCCCTGAAGGCACCAAATCCTATGCGGTAACCATCTTCGACCCGGACGCCCCAACCGGTTCCGGCTTCTGGCACTGGTCGGTAGGCAATATCCCGGCAGATATCACCGAACTGGCAGAAAATGCTGGCACCGAAGACGGCGCAGCCCTACCCGCAGGCTCTTTCCAGCTGAAAAATGATGCCGGAGGTCGCGGTTTTATTGGTGCAGCACCACCTCCAGGTCACGGCGCACACCGCTACATCATCACCGTGCACGCTCTGGGTGTTGAAAAACTTGATATCCCGGCTGATGCCTCCAACGCGTTTTTTGGTTTCAACCGCTACGGCAACACTCTGGGTCGGGCCACCCTGACGGTGTACGGGATTGTTGAAGACTAACAAAAACCACTGGCCCGCAGGCGTCAGCTAGGCTAAGAGGGTGACTACACATCCTGCAGCCGTTGACGCCCACGGGGCCACCGTGGCCGATATGTTTGACCGTATCGCGGACCGTTATGACCTGATGAACCTGGTCATGACCTGGGGGCAAGAACCCCGATTCATTCGCGATACTGTTTCTGCGGCAAAACTAGGCCAAGCACCAACCGTTTTGGATATTGCCACCGGCACCGGGGATCTCGCTTTTGAAGCAGCCCGCCAACGCTACGGTGCCCACGTCTACGGTCTGGACATCTCCAATGAGATGCTAGAAGTTGCCCGACGACGCCCGGGTGGCGAAAATATCAGCTGGCAGGTCGGGGACGCCATGGCGCTGCCCTATGACGACGACACCTTTGATGCCCTCACCCACGGTTACCTGTTGCGTAATGTTACCGATATTGCAAAAACCCTGGCCGAACAGTACCGGGTGCTAAAACCCGGTGGGATGATGACGTGTTTGGAAATGTCACCGGCACCGCGCGATGTGGTCAAACCGTTTTCTACCGCCTATATCAAATACGTGGTACCCCGCTTGGCCAATGCCATCACGCAAAACTCGGATGCATATGAATATTTATCCCGGACTTCACGCGGTTTTCACACCGCCGACCGGATCGAGGCCATGATGCAAGAAGCTGGTTTTGTGGCAACCGGCTATAAAACCTATATGTTTGGCACCATGGCGGTTCATTGGGCCCAAAAACCCACCGCATCATAGCGGCGATCAGGCGTTGGTGACCAGGTCCTCAAGACCTTCCAGATCATGAAAAGTCACGACGTCGTCGTCGATACTGATAAGGCGCTTAGCCTCCAACCGTGCCAGAGCTCTGCTCAGCGACTCCGGGGTGGTACCCAGCAGGGAAGCGATATCTTTTTTGCGCAGCGGAAGCCGCACCCGCCAGGCGGTAGCGGAAGAGGTCAGCAAGGGTTGTTCCAGCAGAAAATCCGCTAACCGCACATCAAGGCTCAGTGAGGTCAACGCCAGGGCCCGCTCGGTCTGGGCTAGACGCTCATTGAGGGTTTGCAACATCCGGATAGCGATATCCGGGTAGTCCTTGATGAGCGTAAAGAGTTTATCGTGGCTAAAAATGCACAACTGCGTCTGCGTCATGGCGGTCGCTTCATCAACGGTGGTGTCACCGGAAAGAAACGTGTGCTCGCCGAGAGTCTCGCCGGGTTCTACCACGCGCAATAGCCGCTGTCGGCCGCTGGGCATAATGCGGCTGAGTTTGACCTGACCGGTGTGCACCACCGCGATCTGGCCCGGCTGCTCATCAGCCCGATACACAAATTCACCGGGCGAAAGCACTACAGGGCGTGCAAGAGAGGCCACCAAATCTTGTTGCTGGGCGGTGAGCCCGGAAAAAATGGGCACTTGTCGCACACAGTTGGGTTCATGCTCATGAGCTTGTGGCAGTGCCAGGGTACGCATACTCACAATGTACCGGGTCCCACAGAATCCAACCAACTTGACGAACGTCAAGGAAACGCTGGTAGCGCTGCCATACCGTGTAGATACATCCCGAAACCAGGGGCGAATCTATAAACGAAGGGACCAATCATGACTGCCACAACCAATACCCATACCATTTTGCGGGCCGAGGGCTTCTCCTGCCCATCATGCGTCAACAAAATTGAAAAGCGCATCGGCCGTCTCAAGGGTGTGGATAACGTTAAAGTACATTTTGCCAGCGCTCGGATCGAAATTGACCACAACGAGTCTGAAGTAGGCGTAGACGAACTGATCGACGCCGTGGCCAAAGCAGGTTATCAGGCCGCCCCGGCAGCCTTCTGATAAAAGAAAGGTCTCAACGGTGAAACGCTTTCAGCCGGTAGTTGCCGGTGTACTAATTTTACTGTCCTTTGCCGTACAGTATGTGGCCGGTGGTGCCTGGGATACCGTGCTGGGCCCACAGTGGTGGGTCGCTGCCGGTGAGCATGCCCACGCGGCCGGCCACAACTTTACGCTTGCCAACGCGTTAATGCTGTTAGCCGCCGTGGTGGCTGGCTACAGCATTGTGATCAATGCCGTCCGCGCTTTAGCATCCAGGGTGATCAGTATTGATCTTCTCGTCTCGGTGGCTGCAATCGGGGCCATCATCATCGGCAATTTCTGGGAAGCCGCCGCCGTGACTTTCCTATTTGTCATTGGACACGGTCTGGAAGCTGCCACCATGAATAAAACCCGGTCAGCACTGACGGCGCTGATCGCGGTGGCACCGGATGTTGCGGTGGTGCTGCGCGATGGTCAACAACAACAGATTCCCGCCGATCAGGTGCGCGCTGGTGAAATTGTATTGGTGAAAAACGGTGCAAAAGTTCCAGTCGACGGAAAAGTGGTTGCTGGGACCGGGGCCATTGATGAGGCCTCCATTACCGGTGAATCCATGCCCGTAACCAAGGCGGCATCCGATCAGGTATTTGCCGGAACCATTTCGCGCGGCGGATTCTTGCAGGTGGAAGCCACCGGTGTCGGATCGGAAACTACTCTGGCGCGGATTATCCACCGCGTGGAACAAGCCCAAGATGCCAAAGCAAAAACCCAAGCATTCATCGACAGGTTTTCCACCTGGTATACCCCTGCGGTTTTCATCCTGGCCCTGCTCATCGGGCTGGTCACCCAGGACGTCGTACTGGCACTGACGCTGTTAGTAATTGGTTGCCCAGGTGCCCTGGTGATTTCTATCCCCGTAGCAATTGTCGCCGGGATTGGCCGGGCTGCACGTAACGGGATGCTCATCAAAGGCGGCGAATACCTGGAGACCGCAGCGAAAATCTCTGCCGTTGCCGTGGATAAAACCGGTACCTTGACCGAAGGCCGACCACAGCTTACCGATGTGGTCGTATTAGATCCAATGGCGGATCGCACTGACGTGCTGCGTTGGGCCGCAGCCGCTGAAGCTGGATCGGAGCATCCTTTGGCGTCTCCAATTATTGCAGCGGCACAAGAACATCAAGTGGCCCCGGAAGATCTTCCCGACGATGTCACACCGGTGCCAGGCAAGGGCATCGTCGCCAGCATCAATGGTCACCGGGTGCTCATCGGTAACGCCGCGTTGTTGGCACAGTACGGTATTTCCGATGACGACGGGGCCGACCAAACCGCACACCAATTGGCAGCGGACGGCAAAACCCCGATGATCGTCGTCGTCAACGATCATGTGGTGGGGGTTATCGGTGTGGCAGATCAGATCCGGTCTGATGCGCCACAGATGGTCGCCCAACTGCATGATGCCGGCGTCAAAAAGGTGGTCATGCTTACCGGTGACACACTGCCGGTGGCCCAAGCAGTCGGCCGTGCCACCGGAATCGATGAGATTCACGCGTCGCTGCTGCCCGAAGACAAACTCGAAGCGGTAGCCCAGTTGCAGCATGAAGGCCACACCGTGGCCATGGTTGGTGACGGGGTTAACGATGCCCCAGCCCTGGCAACCGCGAATATCGGAGTTGCGATGGGCGCGGCTGGATCCGCCGTTGCCGTGGAAACCGCCGATATCGCCCTGATGGGCGATAACCTAGCGAAATTGCCGGAAGCGGTTAGTCTTGCCAAACGCACGGTAAAAATCATGCGCCAAAATATCGTGATCGCCTTGGCCACCGTGGTGGCATTACTGGTTGGTGTATTCGTTGGCGGAGTAACCATGTCGTTGGGCATGCTGGTCCATGAAGGCTCGGTATTGGTGGTTATCTTCAACGCCATGCGCCTGATGCGCAATACTGCTGCCGTGGCCACGTCGTCCACACCGGATCGAGGCCCAGTCTCAACTGCCAAGGAGCCGTATGTCCTGGGCGCCTAAACCGCAGATAGAAACCGCCTATGGTTCCCAGGCCGCCGATGTATCCAACATGTTGGGTACGGAGGTTAGTGCTGACGACCCAGACCGAGCGGTAATCGAACCGTGGGCAAATACTGTTTCCGGTCCGATCGTGGACGTCGGTTCCGGAACCGGGCGCTGGACGGGCCAACTTGCCAAACTTGGCCACACCATTGAGGGCCTGGAGCCGGTGGAAAAACTAGTAGCCCTGGCCCGCCAGGCCCATCCAGGTCTGACGTTTCACCGCGGATGGATTGACGAGCTTAGCGACACCCAGAACAACTGGGCAGGCATTTTAGCCTGGTATACCATCATCCACCTGGGGCCCGAAGAACTGCCAAAAGCACTGGTGGCGCTGCGTGCAGGCCTAGTGGATGACGGTTCGCTTTTGATGTCCTTCTTTTCTGGCCCGTACGCTGAAGCCTTTGGGCATCCAGTAACCACGGCGTATCGTTGGCCGATGTCGGTTATGACACAAGCCCTGGAACGCGCCGGTTTTGAAGTAAGGCACCGATACGGCGGCAGCCCACACGCCTACATTATTGCGCGCGCAGTGCCCAAGCAGACCTAGCCCTCCGCTGAGCTTTTGAGCCGCGCTGATGTAGTTATGCGCGGAATTTTTGCATAGCGCTAAGCACGCTGCTTGTGGTCTTGATATGATGGCAGTATGCCTCGCCGAACCACAGATTATCGGGGCCTCACCGAGCAAAGCCGGGTCAGGCTGCTGCACGCCGTCCAGCGTGCACCCGCCCGTTGTCTCAAAGACCTCGCCGCTGAAACAGATGTCCATATCAACACGGCTCGCGATCATTTACGGGTTTTAGAATCTGAAGGATTTGTATTCAGCGCACCCGTTGACACTGGCAAGCGTGGCCGCCCACCAATGGGATATTGGCCGGTACAACGCAGCGAACACAGTCCTGCCGCTCAGGAGCGTGTCGAAGAAGCCGGTGTCCGCGGCGATCTACTGCGCCGTATCGCCCCAGAAACTACTTTGGATTCCGCGCTGAGCCAGACAGCACAACATCAACTCGATGTACTCTACGAGCACCTCGATGACGCCGGAATGGACCCGGTCATCGACAGTGAGAATCTCACCGTACAGGTCAAGCCTTGTATTTATCAGACCCTGCTGGATGCCGATTGTCCAGAGGTATGTTCGGTGCATGCCAAGCTCGTCCGTCAACAATTAGAGCAGGTTGACGGCCCGTTAGAGCTTCGTCGTCTCCACCCATTTACTACCCAGCACAGTTGCCTGCTTGTCCTGGATAGTACCGAAGAGCCTTCGCCAAAAGTACAAGAATCCGACACCGGGGTTTCAGGTATTAACGCTGATCAAAGTGATACGAACCTTGAATCCTTCGCACGCGCAGCCCTGCAACGGGTTGTTGAACCTACCGCCGGACCATCTTGTCAGCTACCTACGGGGAAGTAATGCAACCACGAGCGGTCAGGCGAGTGATAGCCGTACCGCTTAGAAGTGGAAGCTATGGATTAGCAAGTACAAAAGGAGCAGACTAGAAAGATGAGCAATATTCAAAATGTCGCAGTTTTTGGTACCGGGGTGCTTGGCTCGCAAATTATGATGCAAGCCGCCTATCACGGGAAGAAGGTGATCGGCTACGATATTGAACAAGAGCTGCTAGACGAGCTACCGCAGCGTTGGGAATGGATCCGTTCTGGTTACCAGCGGGACTTAGGTGACGACGACGAAGCATACGATGCTGAGCGCTTCGAACAAGCTATCGCCAATATTTCCACCACGACGCAGGTCGCCGAAGCGCTAGAGGATTGTGACCTAGTGATCGAAGCGGTCCCCGAGAACCTGGAAATAAAGAAAACAGTGTGGTCGCAAATCGGTGACGTTGCACCGCAGAAGACTATTTTCTGTACGAACACTTCCTCGCTTCGTCCCTCGGATTTTGCTGAGGCCACAGGGCGCAAAAATCGCTTCCTCGCATTGCATTTTGCCAATCGTGTCTGGAAATTCAACACCGGTGAGGTAATGCCCACCGAGTTTACTGATGACGATGCGTTTAATACGGTCTTGGAATTTGCTTCCGAGATTGGTCTGGTCCCCATTCCGGTGCGTAAGGAAACTCCTGGTTACCTGCTGAATTCGCTGCTGATCCCTTTATTGGATGCCGGGGCGAAGCTCTATGTTAACGGAGTGTCAAACCCGCAAGAGATAGATAGGACGTGGCGCATTGCAACCGGGGCACCTAACGGCCCATTCGAAATCTATGATGTCGTCGGCTTTAATGTCGCTTACAACGTCTCCAAGAATTCCGATGACCCGGATTTACGCGCCTTTTCGGAAGTACTAAAAACCGGAATCGATGCCGGACATGCCGGAATCGCTACTGGTGCAGGTTTCTACACCTATGACAGCAAAGGCAATAATACCGGTGTGGCAGAAGAAATGCAGATCCACAATATAGACAAAATTATCACCGACAACGCCAGCACAGTGTATACGGAGGGTGAGAATGCTTAGCACACAGATCCACTTGGTTTCACGCCCACAGGGCGAGGTCAGCCACGATAACTTTGAATCTGTCGAAGTTGAATTGCCGGCTTTAGGCGTCGACGAAGTACGAGTACGCAATGAGTTCATCTCGGTGGACCCGTATATGCGGGGCCGAATGAATGAAGGTAAAAGCTATGTGGAACCCTTCGAACTCAATCAGGTGATGGACGGTGGTGCCGTCGGCCGCGTCGTCGAATCCAGGGCAGATAACCTGCCCGAGGGCGCATTGGTACAGCACATGCTGGGCTGGCGGGACGTAGCTCAGGGCCCGGCTAAAGCATTTCGCCGGATCCAGGAAGTCTCGGACGCTATTCCGTCGTCGTTATATCTGGGGCTGCTTGGCATGCCCGGTATGACGGCTTACACCGGACTGACTCGCATTGGCACCATTCAAGAGGGCGATAACGTGTTCATTTCGGGTGCTGCCGGAGCCGTGGGCAGTGCGGCCGGCCAGTTTGCACGGCTGTTGGGCGCCAATAAAATCTATGGTTCTGCCGGCGGACCCGAAAAATGCCAACTTCTCACCAGTAAGTATGGGTTCGATGAATCCATCGATTACAAAGCCGCACCAATTCGGCAACAGGTCAATGAGATCATTGGTGACGACGGAGCCGACATCTACTACGATAATGTCGGTGGGGATCATCTCGAGGCCGCAATTGATGTGTTGGCCAGGTTTGGTCGAATCATCGCCTGCGGGGTGATCTCTGAAATGAATAGTGCCGGAGAACCACAGCCGGGCCCGGATAACATGGGCAACTTTGTGACCCAGTCATTGCGGATGCAGGGCTTCACCATCGGTGAGCATATTGCAGAAGTCGCTGGTGAATTCCAGCAGACCGCGGGGCAATGGTTTGCTGATGGCAAGTTAGAATATGACGAAACCGTCGTGGACGGCCTGGATCACGCTGTGGATGCGTTCCAGGGACTGTTCGAGTCACAGAACACCGGCAAAATGGTGGTTCGGATCTAACAGTCGTCGGGGCTATAGCTCAGTTGGTAGAGCGCTTCGTTCGCAACGAAGAGGCCAGGGGTTCGAATCCCCTTAGCTCCACACTTTGTGGGCTCCGTGCGCCGTTTAGCGACCCTCATGACGTGGCCTTTTTGCTGCTAATTTTTTGGAATGTAGCGCAGCCACACGACACCATCGCCTAAATCTTCAAGATGTGTCAGCTCGAACTGGGTGTCGCGAATCGTTGTGTAAGGCTCCTTAGCTGTGAAGAAACGCGGTGCTGTGGGGTCCCCGTTTGCGACGGGTGCCAAAATCATGCTCATCTCATCGACCAGGTCCTGCTGTATAAGCGACCAATTGATGGTGCCACCGCCACCGACCATCAGCCGTTGGATACCGAGCTCGTAGAGCTTGCTGAGCATCAGTTGGTAATCGATTTGCTGCTCGCCTGTGATAATGTATGAGATTTCCTTGCGACGCAGAAAATCTTTGTACTCGTTGCTTGCCGCATCACTGAGCACCTCAATAACGTGGGCGGGCACGTCTGCGTAGTCGAAGGAGTTGAATGGCCAGGCGAGCTCACCGTGTGGGTCAATGGACACGTAATACAGGTGCTGCCAGGTAGTCGTCAGAAGGCACCTCGGCGGCGCCTTTGATGATATCCGGGGTGCCATAGTGGGTGATGTTGTCTTGTGTTGAAGTTTTCCCGTTGAGGTAGGCATCGATGTTCAACTGCTGCTTACCTGGCGTAAGAGCGATGTCCTGATAGTGCTGACTTCCAGCGTGGAAGCCTGGTTGATCGATGGTGTTAATGCTGCCATCAATAGCGGTATGCGTGTGAATGATAATATACGGACGTTTCATTAGAACCCCTTAAACTGGCTAGGCATTAGTGTCTATCGAGCCGACGTGCGTGACTTCCTGATCTCGCGTCGAGAACGCATCACACCAGAGCAGGTCGGTCTGCCCGCCAGCGGTACCCGCAAGGTGGCGGGTCTACGCCGCGGTGAGGTAGCCATACTGGCGGGGATCAGCGTGGAGTACTACACCAAGCTTGAACGCGGCCACATCAGTGGAGCCTCATCGGAAGTGCTCCACAGCCTCGCTCAAGCACTGAAGCTGGATGAAGCTGAGCGCGCCCACCTCTTCGACCTGGCAAATGCGGCAAGCCCGGTTGGCAGACCACCCAAACGGCGCAGTGCGAAGGGTTGGACACCAAGCCCCGGCCTGCAGTGGGCACTGGATGGATTCACCGCCGGCCCGGCATTTGTCAGAAACGGTTGCATGGATTTGCTGGCTGTAAATACGTTGGCTCGGGCGTTTTACATCGAGTTGTATGACATGCAAGGACAACCGCCGAACATCGCCCGACATGCCTTCCTCGACGAACGCGCTTTCAACTTTTACCCACACTGGGATGAGTTTGCTGACATCACTGTGGCGATTCTGAGAACCGAGGCGGCACGCGATCCGCATAACAAGGACTTACACGGTTTGATTGGTGAATTGAGTACCCGATCAGATGAGTTCCGGACCCGCTGGGCCAAACACAACGTCCGCCACCATGGCAGTGGTTTTAAGAGTTTCCACCATCCAGTCGTCGGCGAGATGACGTTGGCTTACGAGGGCATGGACATGGAAGCCCAGCACGGACTGACATTCACCGTCTATACTGCAGAGCCTGGCTCAAAATCGGAAGAAGCCGTGCGCCTGCTCGCGTCATGGGCTGCCAGTGAGTATGCCGTGCAGGACGAACCCGGCCACCTGGATGTCGATAGTAGCTAGTACGCTGGGATCAGGTTATTCACCGCTGTAGACCGGGAAAGCGCTATGCTCGCCGTAATCTACATCCTCCAGGTCGCGCAGCGTCACCATATCGTCGTCGGAAATCTCGAAGTCGACCTGCGCGTTAGAACGCATGTGGTCTGGATTTGCGGTCTTAGGCAGCGAGACAGTGTCCAATTGCAGCGTGTACCGAATACACAACTGCGGTACTGATACTCCATAACGCTCGGCCATGGTCTGAAGCTGTGGGTTTTGTAGGATCGCACCGTGTGCGATGGGCGAGTACGCCTGTACCAGGATGTTTTTGCTGTGGCAGTAGGTAATCAGCTCGCTGGGAGTTTTGCCGGCGTGCACAAGTATTTGATTTACTTGCGGCGCAACCGTACAGGTTTCCAGAATATTTTCCAGATCGTGCTGCTGGAAATTGGAGACGCCGATTGCACGGATCTTGCCCGCCTGATGGGCTTCTTCTAGCGCCCGCCACGCGGCCCGGTTTCCTGCAGCGTAGTCACCGCCACGAAAGTCATCCCAGGGCTGTGGGCTGTGAATAAGCATCAGATCGATGTAGTCGATATCCAGTGTGGCCAGCGATCCGTCGATGGCGGCGACCGCATTCTCATAGTCCTTGATCTCAGCAGCCAGCTTTGTTGATACGAACATTTCCTCACGGGCCACGCCAGAGCTGCGCACACCCTCACCGACTCCGCGCTCGTTGCCATAGGCTTGGGCAGTGTCGATGTTGCGATAGCCGATATCAGTGGCGGCGCGGACGGCGTCTGCGGCGTCGCCGTCGTCAATGAACCAGGTGCCCAGTCCCAGCTTAGGGATGTCAACACCATTGGCCAGAGTATAGGTCTGGTTGAAGATAGTCATGCTTTTCTCCATTCCTAGGTCTATCTTCACGCTAGACCTCATGACCACGCTGATGCCAGACCTTATTTATAACTCATCATCGGAGGCCTTGTGTCGTTGTAGCGCAACGCGTTAGGTACGTCGTCCAGCACGTTCAGCGAAGGCGTCCAAGGCATTGGTGAGAGCTCGCACCGACCAAACGGATTGGCCCTGAATCTTCTGTTCGGGACGCAAGATATCGTGTTCGACAAGTTTGTTGATAATCGTATAAGCCGTCGACGACGGAACGCCGAGGTTTTCAACTGTACGAGCGGTAAATGCAGGTTCAGTGGTGCATAGCTCAGCGACCACTCGCAGATTTTTCGTTACCCTTTGTGCTGTGCCGAAAATATCGTTGCGCAAAGCGTCAATGTCGTGCAACAACACTTGCACATTGGGCATCGCGCGGTTGGCAGCAGCCACGAATTGTTCAATGATGGGCTGGATATTGCCCCGGCGATAATCATTGAGCGCTTCAAAATACTCTTTGGTGTTCGTCAACAACCCTGAAGACAACGGTACGGTGAAGTTTCGGGTTGTCCCGCGTGCACGTAACAGGGCGGATACAAGAGCGCGACCAGTGCGACCGTTACCGTCAGTAAAAGGATGGATGGTTTCGAATTGCGCATGGGCGATTGCGGCATGGGCAATTGCAGGAATATCCTGACGTTGCATGAAGCCTATGAGGTCTTCTAAAGCGGTATGCAACCCGAAGTGTTCTGGTGGTACGAACATGGCCGTAACAGGTGAATCACCGCCTATCCACACGCCTTGGCTACGTATGGTACCTGCGGTTTCCGGTTCCGCCTCTTCCAAGAGTGCATGGTGCATAGCAAGAATTGTGTTGACGTTGAGTTGGTCGGCCAGCTCAAGGGCTGCCTCAAGAGCAGCGGTGTTTTTGGCAATCAGCGATGCGTTTACGCGAGAATGATCGCCCAGGCGTGCTAATGAAATCCTTCGGGCATTGGCTGTTAAGTGTTCGATCTGTGAGCTCGCGGATGACTCGCTTCGTAGCAAGACCGCTGAAAAGGGAGCCCCGCCGGGGTACTGCGCATCGAATCGTGTGAGATCATCGGTGATGCTTTGGACAGCTGAAATTGTACTTGAGGGCAAAGCGACTTCGGCTGTCGAGATTTTGGGGACGATGGCTTGTTGGTACGTCCCAGTATTTGCGCGACGCCGCCTACGAGACCACAGGGGATCAGCTGCAGAACCTGGAGGTGGCCATGAGCGTGCCGTGTACTGCACGACAGGCCAAGGTGAAGCCACGGTACTCCTAACTAGCTATTACCTAGGACGCTAATGGGAAAATTTTTGCGCATTTTCCCATTAGCGTCCTTAATGGGAAAATTATCTTAGTGCACGCGCCGGACGGCGGCAAGCGTCAGTCGTGATTTTGTTCTTTGGGCCGCAGCATGCTTTGCAAGCGGTCGACAGCCGTTTTCGCACCGGCTGCAATATTGGTGGAGACTCGGTTGAGCCACGTTTGGCGCTGGGTGGTATCAAGAATCGTTGCCTCGGTGGCGTCCTGTTCCATTACACTGCGAGCATCTTCAGCTGCCACGCCCGCATAACGCATAATGTCATGAGCCAATACCCGGGTAACGCGCGTGGCAGTGTCAGCAGGATCTTCCAGAGGGACTTCAAGACTGCGTAATTGCTCAAGGAGCATCGGGACGTGGTCCACCACATCCTGCCGAGTAGTCCGGTCGCCCGGAGCGGGTGCCAGCCGCCCCAACAGCCTAGCCAAGGCCTCCAGCGGTTCGCTTAACCGCTGTTGCTGCTCGCGCTCGCCGCCGAGTCCAAGCCGGACCGCCATGACACTGCCGTCACCCAGTAGGTCAAGGAACCAGGCATTTTCATTCTCGGCGACCACGGGTTCGGCACTGCCCCGCCGGGTCAGTGTGTGGCGGGTGACCCTTCGGCTGCGTTGCCGGGCATCGTAAATATCGGCGAGTTTATCGCGAGTGCGACGCAGGTTGGCTAGTGCAGCCCGCCCGGCATTGTCATCGTTATCATGCATCGCATCCGCTGCCCAGTGCAGTCCTTGACTAAGCGCAGTCAAGGCATCAGCTTCGGCCCGGCGTAACAGGCGCAGCGGGTTAGGTGTGAAGAGCACCTGGGTAAATACCAGCGCGACTCCGGCACCAACCAGTGCATCGGCCAGGCGTTCCCAACCAGTACTACCACCAATCACTGAAATAGTTAGGACCGCTGAAGCCGCCGCTTGCGCGATAGTAAGCCGGGACCCACCAGCCACGGTAGCCACCGCAATGGCAAGCAAGGTGGCAATCCCTAAGGCTGCCACCTGATTGCCGACCACTAATAATGCCAATTCGCCGATGATGATCCCGGTGAAGACGCCCAATAAGAGTTTGAGTGCGTTGAATCCGCGATCACCAACGTCGGTATTCAACGATACGATGGCAGCAATCGGAGCGAAAAACACACCCTGGTGATCCCCAATCCACCGGGCAATGACAAAGGCTATGACTGCCGCAGCGGCGCGCTGCAAGATTGTCCATCCCTCACGGCGCAGGCGTTCTAGCATTTGATCTCGAAGTCGTGACTGAGACATCATCGCCTATCTTTCGTCCTGGCTTGGTCTCGGTGTTTCTATCACTAGACAGTACGGACACCATCCGGAGGTGTCTACCAATCCGCCAAGTCACACCACGTAGCCGAAACCGCACCAAGTGCGTAGCATGACCGATATAAAGCAGCGCTACTAGCTGAGATTGCCATAACCAGCAGGAAGTGATCGTATGCGAGCAGAACAATGCACCGATCCCATCGCCTATCACGGGGAGGGACCGGTATGGTCTACTACCTGGGGCGGATTGCGCTGGGTGGATATGCTAGCCGGAGACATTTTGTCCTTGACCGACGACGGCCAGGTGAAGCGTCGCCACGTTGCGAACATAGCTGCAGCGCTTCGGCCCCGCGTTGGAGGCGGTGCCGTTATTGGCATCGAACGTGGTTTTTTGTTAGAAGATGCCCACAGTGTAGCTTCCGAAAAAATCCAGGTGTGGGATGACGAAAGTATCCGGATGAATGACGGCGGATGTGACCCGGATGGCCGGTTTTATTGTGGTTCCATGGGCTATGATCAGCAACCCGGTGTGGCCAGCCTATACCGGCTAGACCCTGATCTATCAGTGCACCCGGTGTTAGACGACGTCACAATTTCCAACGGTTTAGAATGGAGCCCGGACGGAACCCTGGCCTATTTTGTTGATACGTATACCCACCGCATCGACGTTTTTGATTACGACACCGAGACAGGGCTGACAAATCGACGTGCACTCGTGGTGCTCACCGAAGATGAGCTGCCCGATGGACTTACAGTAGATGAGGCCAACGGGATATGGGTGGCTATCAACGGTTCCGGCCAGGTGCGGCGTTATACTCCCCAGGGCCACCTAGATGAGGTCATCGAGGTTGATGCCCGCCAGGTGACGGCATGTACGTTCGGTGGGCCTAATCTGCAGCAGTTATATATCACCACATCGCGGGAGAATTTGGCCGAGGACGACGATCCGCTGGCAGGTTCACTCTTTGTTGCGGATACACAAATCTCTGGGATGCCGGTGCGCGAGTTCGCCGGATAACGGATTCATAAGCCGATATCCCTTGACATTTCGCAGCGTAAAACACAAGACTGTGAAATACCAGGACTAATAACGGCAAATATGGGGAAGAAGCATGATGGACGCCACTTCAAATACCGCATCACAAACGCTGTTGATTCTGGGCGCTAGCGGAGATCTGACGGCTCGACTACTGTTGCCGGGGTTGGGAGCACTATTATCTTCCGGCAAACTCAACGACCTGCATCTGATTGGTAGCGACGTCAAAGACTGGAACACCTCACGCTGGCGCGCTCAGGTCGCCGAATCATTCGAACAGGCCGATGCCGGCGGCGGGTCCGTCGACACCGTTTTGAATACCACCACCTATCTCCAGGCCGATGTGACCACACCAGATGACTGGCGGGCACTGTTGGAAGCCTGCCAAGGCCAGATCTTCATTTATTTTGCGTTACCGCCGGCCATTTCCGTAACGGCTTGCCAAGTGTTGGAAACTGTTGGGCTGCCGGATGACACCAGGCTGATGCTTGAAAAGCCTTTCGGCAGTGATGCTGACAGCGCAGCAGAACTCAACGAACTGGTCAACCGGCTCGTACCGGAAGATCAGGTGCATCGAATTGACCATTTCGTGGCCATGCCAACTGTCCTCAACGTGTTGGGTGTACGTTTTACAAACCGGATGATCGAACCGGTATTGAATAACGACCATGTCGAAAGTGTCGATATTGTCTTTGATGAGACACTGACCCTGGAGGGCCGGGCCGATTTCTATGACGCCACCGGCGCACTAGTAGATATGATCCAAAGCCACATGCTTGAGGTGCTGGCTTTATTCGCCATGGACCCGGTGCCCAGCATAGATACCCAAAATGTGCGCGATGGCAAAGCCCAGGTTCTACGTTCAACCCACATCTGGGCTGACGACCCGGTGACCTATAGCCGCAGAGCACGCTATACCGCCGGACACATTGGCGAACGGCAAGTGCCGTCATATGTTGATGAAGAAGGCATCGATGCCTCACGTAACACCGAGACACTAGCCGAACTGGTGCTAGCTGTTGATACATGGCGCTGGTCTGGTGTGCCGTTTCGAGTCCGATCAGGCAAAGCTCTAGGTGCACCGCGCACTGAGATTACTGTAACTTTCAAAGACCCTCCGCAGGTGCCAGACGGTATTGCCGGACAACCACAACCAGACCGGTTACGCATCGGAATCGGATTGGAAGCTAATGAACTGGCGGTAGATCTCAATATCACCGGGCCTGGAGATCCATTTGGTATCGATCCGGTCAGCCTGACCGGTGCATTCGGTGCCGGAGAACTGCCACCGTATGGTGAAATATTCAAATCCGTATTGCTGGATAACTCGGCGATGTTAACGGTCCGCGGAGACATGGTGGTGCAATGCTGGCGCATCATCGAACCCGTCCAACAAGCCTGGCAAGATAACTTGGTCCCGTTGCAGGATTACCCGGCCGGTAGCGAGGGTCCGACGGGCTGGCCGGCAACCGGTCTACCCGCTAAACCACTGCAAGGGGGAACCAGACCATGACAAATGATGCCATTTCTGATGCTTCCGAGGACATCCCCAAAAAAGGCCTTCGGAAAGTACGTGGCTGGGGGTTGTGGATCAACCTTGCGACCTTCTTAATTGGTTATGCCACCGGTGTAATCGCCGGGGCGTTACTGTATGTCCGAGACGATATTAACCTCAGCAACACACAACAAGGTTTTGCCACCAGTATCCTATTGCTAGGTGCCACGGCCGCAGCCATGGTCACCGGTGGCCTGGCGGAAAAATTTGGACGAAAAATCATGCTCGGTGCCGCCGGGGTGCTGTTCGCCATCGGTTTTGCGCTCGCTGCTCTCGCCCCCGGATTCTGGTTGCTGATTCTTGGCCGGCTTATTACGGGTCTAGGGGTCGGTGTTGGTTCTGCGCTGGTGCCGACATACCTGGGCGAAATCTCCCCGGTGCAGATTCGTGGATGGATGCTGACACTGAACCAGTTGATGCAAACCGTTGGGATGCTGGTTGCTTACGTGGTCAATCTGATCTTTGCGGCCAATGCTAATTGGCGGGCCATGTTCTGGGTAGGCGCAGTGCCTGCAGTGTTGCTTGCTTTAATCGCGATGCGGCTGCCGGAATCGCCCACCTGGCTGATCAACCAAGGCCGGATTGAGACAGCCAAGAAGATGCTTACCAGGGTTGCAGGTGCCGATCGTGCCGATGAAGTAGTGGCCCACCACCAGCAGAAAGCACACGAACAACAAGATCGTGGCGACTCCACATCAGAGACTGCCGGGTGGCGCGGACTGTTAACCCGCCGAGTACGCCCCGGCCTGGTCGTAGGCATCGGGCTAGCTATTCTGCAACAGATTGTTGGCATAAATACGGTGCTGTATTTCGCGCCAACCGTCATGGAACAAACCGCATTGAGCGCATCGAACTCCATCGTTTATTCCGTCATTATCGGCGTGGTAAATCTTGGGATGACGATAGTTTCATTGCGGTTGATCGACCGTGCTGGGCGCCGCCCATTACTATTGGTTTCCCTGACCGGTATGGGTATCTCGGTGGCAGTGCTAGGGCTGGCGTTTTTGGTTAACCTAAGCCCAATCGTGATGTTGATCTGCATGCTGGTCTATGTCTCGTCTTTCGCCATAGGTATGGGCCCGGTTTTCTGGGTTATTCTTGGCGAAGTCTTCCCACCAGACAACCAAGCCGAAGGATCCAGTGCAGGCTCAACTATGAACTGGTTGTCGAACTTTGCGGTCTCGACGGCGTTCCTCCCCTTGATCGGGGTGATAGGTACCGGCCCGGTGTTTCTCATCTTCGCTGCCGTTTGTGTCTTTGGGTTGCTATTTGTCTACCGGCTGGTGCCAGAAACCAAGGGTCTGGATTTCGAAGAAATCGAACCCGACCTACAGGCCCGATCATTGGGTAAGAGTGCCAAAGTGTAATGTGGTCCAGCTAGTCTCAGCTAGCAGGGTTGACTGCATGCAATAGCGTATCGATTGCGGCACTGCCACTGTCTTGTGGTCCCTCTGGATCAGTTGTGGTATCTCGAGTGACCTGTTGTGCAGCAACGATGTGCAGCGAGGTGGCGGCACGCAGCATTTCTGGACTGTACAGTACAGCTGGATCTTGCGGTCCACCAGTACCATGGGCAATGTTGTCTTTATCGTGGCCGATCACCAGCAGTGTCCCGCCGGGAGCCACCCATTGTGAAGCACGCTGTATCACTGTGGCATTCATATCGTCGGCTAGGTGTAGGTACGTGATGGTCACCAAATCAAATAGTTGCTCCGGCGTCCACTGGGTCACGTCGGCCAACTTCCAATCAACCGACACTTTCTCGGCCGCGCCGCGTTGTCGTGCGATATCCAGTCCAGCAGCTGAAAAATCAACGGCGGTCACCTGCCATCCGTGGTGCGCCAACCAGATTGCATTACGTCCATCTCCAGTCGCCAGATCTAGGGCTCGTCCAGGAGACAGCTCGCCGGCAATCTGTTGGAGTTGTTGGTGAGGTTGTGCGGCCCACAGCCCGGCGCCGTCACCTTTGGCTTGGTTGTAGCGGTCATCCCAGTGTTCTGCATTCATAATAATTTGTCTTCTAACTATTCGCCGATGGGCCTCGTCATGAAGGATCCTTGAAGTGAGCCCCCTCGTAGGTTTCGACGCTATCATTCGACAGCGTCCCTAGAAGGTGACTGAATCGGTCGTGAGTATCAAAACGAATAGAGAAGTTGCGCATGCGAGAGACTCCTGGTGGTAATTGCGGCACATCGATACCTTGCCACGTATTGACGGCTATACGGTGGTTCAATACAGCGCCGGCACCGAGATCGCCAATGTCTAGACTGGGTGTCACAGTGCTTGTGACCGATGCTTGTCTGGGCCGGAACCAGGGTCGTTGTCTCGGAGATCTGCAGCACTGTCAGGGCTTCTTTTCAATCTGCCACCGCAGAACCAAAGTTCACCGACCAGCACCAAAGGCTGCAGAATCTCACGGGGCGTTCCACTAGTCCGAGTGCATCTCTACGAAGCCTCGAACTTGACTAAGAAATGCGGAAAAGCCGCCCACCATCGCGGTGGGCAGCCTCGTCAAACCTACGTTTTAGCTGCGTCGGATCGTATCAAGGTCGTGTTGAATCGATTGCGGCTCATCCTGGACGGGGAGGTTTTGCGGGTCCAAGGCACCATCGAGTTCTCCGGGCTGATCGGGGCGCAGCGGAGCGATGAGTTCATTCCAGTTGGTTTGTTGCTCTCCATCACGTGCCACCAGTTCAAATGTTTTGTTGCGGGCGCTGTCGGTGATCAGACTGCGGATCAAAACCTCAGCAATTTGCCGGCGTGCGATACCACCATCGAGAGTGCCTCCCTGTTCCAACACCAGCTGTTTTTCGTTGGGTTCGGCATGATCGAACCAGCCGGGGCGAACTATTGTATATTCCAAACCGCTGGTACGTAGCAAGCGTTCAGCACGACGTTTCCAAGGATTAGCACCGGGGACATCTGTTCGGGTTGCATAGACTGAAGACATCAATGCAACGCGTGGCTGTTGTGTACCAAGCGCGTTTAGGACGTTGAGCATGCCGCCATAATCAATGCGTTCCCCTGCGTCAGCTTCTCCCGGTGCACCGTGGGTCATCACGATCAGTGAGACCTCTTGCAACGCGGTAGCCAAAGATGATGGGTCTTCTAGATCACCGTAGACTAGCTCGATATCTGCAAACAGTTTTTCGGCTTTGGCAATATCACGCACCATAGCCCGGGGTTGCAGCCCCGCATTCTTTGCCGCAGTAACGCAGTGGCGGCCAATGGTTCCTGTGGCACCGATAATCAGCACTTGGGGTGTTTGAGTTGAATCAGACAAGTGTTTCCTCCTTGAGGATCGTACGGTTAGAAAAGTCTGATATTTCGGTCGTCCGTATACGAACGATCTACAGGCCAGGCTAGACCGGTCTGTGACAATGTGGGGTGTACTGTCAGTACGCGACTTGTCGCACCCTTCCTTTGGAAGATAGAAGCGCGTGAGCTTACTGATATGCCAAAACCTGCAATTGATAGTGCATCCGTTGACGCCCCCGTAAAAGAGGAACGGTCCATCTTCGAAGCGGGCCAACCGGAGCCCACAGAAATGCCTCCTCATTCAGGCATTATTCTGGGCATTATCCTCGTCAGCTATTTCATGATCGTGTTAAATAACTCGATAATTTTTACCGGGCTACCACAGATCCGTGCTGAAATGGGGCTATCTGCAAACGGTATGGCTTGGGCACAGAACGCTTTTACGTTAATATTTGGTGGACTCTTGCCCCTGGGTGCACGAGTAGGCGATCTGCTGGGCCGACGCCGAGTTTTCGTGATCGGTTTGGTCCTTTTCGGTAGCGCCTCCTTTATGGTGGGCGCTGCAGAAACGCAGATTTGGTTGATTGGGGCCCGTGCGTTTCAAGGCGTCGGCGCCGCCATTGTTGCTCCATCGTCGCTTTCGCTGATCACAGCGATATTCCCGGCAGGCCCGCCACGCACCCGTGCAGTGGCTGCCTATGGCACCACCGCGGGGATCGGGGCCAGCTTAGGTATGGTGATCGGTGGTGCGTTGGCTTCGTGGGTGTCTTGGCGGGCTGGATTCTTCCTCAACGTGCCCCTGGTTGCATTATTGGTAATCGCAGCGCTGCTAAGGCTGCCGGTCTTTGACAGTGTTAGAGGCAGATTCGATGTGATTGGTGCGATCACTTCAACGCTTGGGATGGGGGCGCTAGTCTATGGTGTGCTCAATGTCGGTGAGCACGGGTGGATGGCACCTCAGACATATGTTCCAATCTTGGCCGGTGTGGTGGTCTTGGCAATATTTGTCATCACTGAATGGCGCGCTAAGGAACCAATCATGCCCCTGCGGCTCTTTGCAAGTGCTCAGCGATCTGGCGCCGCGATTGCCCGGCTGTTGTTTGCCGGCACCATGATTGCCTTTTATTTCTTTGGTACCCAGTATTTCCAGGACGTCTATGGGTGGAGCCCACTGATGGCAGGACTTGGATTCTTACCGATGAGTCTGGTCCAACTTACGGTGTCTTTGAGCGTACCTCGACTCACCGCCCGTTTTGGTAACGCTGCTCTGGTCACCACTGGGCTAGTCATTGCCACAGCTGCCATGGGATGGATAACTCAAATTCGTCCGGATAGCTCATTTATGGTTGGGACAGCCGGCCCACTCATTCTGCTCGGGATCGGACAGGGGATAGCTTTTGGGCCCCTCACTGCTGCAGGGATTGCCGGTGCCAGAACCGAAGACGCCGGGGCAGCTTCAGGGCTGGTCAACACAGCCCATCAGCTAGGAAGCACGCTGGGGGTTGCCGTTCTCACATCGGTGGCGGCGGGTGCGGTCAGCTTTGAAGATCAAGTGGTCGGTAGTTTTATGGGCGGCACTGTCATGCTTGGTCTTGCCGTACTTGCTACTGCTGCACTCATTATTCCAGGAGAACTGCGAACTCGCCGAAAGGAGCCCATCGCATGAACGGCCACACAATAGGCCAAGACAAAACTTTTGCTAAGCCCATGCCTGTGGTAGGAGGAACCAGTTATCCATGCACTCCCAGTTCCTCCCAACGGGGCTGAAAGCTGACTATCGTTGGTCCCATGGATCACAAAAAAGAGGTCACCGATTTCCTTCGCAGCCGACGAGATCGGATTACCCCAGAGCAGGCAGGCATTATTGGCGGTGGTCGCCGCAGGGTGCCCGGGTTGCGTCGTGAAGAACTGGCGATGCTCACCGGTGTCAGCGTTGAGTACTATGCCCGTATGGAGCGCGGAAACTTACGCGGGGTGTCCTATGAGGTACTTGATGCCCTAGCTCGGGCGCTTCAGCTAGACGAGGCCGAAACCGATCATCTCGCCGATCTTGCCCGGGCCGCCGGTCCCAAACGGCCACGATCGCGGCGGAACAGGCAGGCTGAACAGAACGTGAAACCCACGTTGCAGCGCTTTTTGGACGCTGTTACCGGTGCACCGATGTGGGTACGCGACAGACGGCTAGATTTCGTGGCCGCGAATCCTCTGGGCCGTGCTCTATACGCGCCGGTACTGGATGAACCGTCCACCAAGGCGAATACCGCACGGTTTACATTTCTAAGCCCTGCCGCACATATCTTCTTCCCCGACTGGGAACGCAACGCCGATAACATCGTCGCAACGTTGCGCACCTACGCCGGACAGAACCCACTGGACAAAAGACTCACCGACCTTATCGGTGAACTGGTTACACGTAGCGATGCGTTCCGATACCGGTGGGCAAAACACGATGTGCGCCACCACCGCGAGGGCCTCAAGCGCATTCATCACCCAGTAGTTGGCGATCTGGAGTTGGACTACCAGGCGATGGACTTACCAGCCAATCCAGACTGGTTTATGTTTGCTTTCACAGCCGAACCAGGCTCTGTCACGGAAGAGCGTCTCAAACTGTTAGGCAGCGTTGCTATCCCCGACGATCTGCTAAGCGACGATCGCCCGCGCCGCACATAATGGTTTCACCAGCAGTTCCTTATTCGGTGCACTGATTCCTGGTCTTGGAAGCAAACTGCTGGTCGCCAGGGCATTCGTGGGTCCGTTGCTTAGCTGACGATGACGTGGGCTGGCCAAGTTGCTTGAGGCCATGGGCCCGAACTCGAGACCATACCCGGACTGCTTGGCACCTCCGAAGGGGATGCGCGGGTCTACTCCTCCGTGGCCGTTGGTCCAAGTGGTCCCGGCTTCCAATCGGGCGGCCACCCGGATAGTGGCATCGCGGTCGGTACCCCACACAGATGATCCCAGCCCGGTCTCTAAACCATTGGCCAACTGGATGGCCTCATCTACAGTGGAATACATCACGATCGGCAAGGCCGGGTCGAATTGCTCTTCAACAACAAGTGGGTTCCCAGGATCAATATCGGCGACCAGGGTAGTCGGATAGAAGAAACCTGGCGCCTCGCGATCCGGATTGCCACCCAACAACTCCCGAGCCCCAGCAGCCGTAGCCGAGTCGACAAGTTCATCGACAATATCGAACTGGGCTTGATTCCGCAGCGGGAGGTCTGACCGGTATTGAGGAATGCACCCCAAAAGAGGTCTCCACAGTCCGAGGGGAGTCCGTTGAAGCGTGTAATAGCAGTTCCTCCCTTGAATCGGGAACGTCGCGTAGCGTCGAAAATATGGCAAATACAAACCTGATTCTGATCAATAATGTGACCCTTCCCGTACTGGGTTTTGGGGTCTTTCAAACACCCGCGGACCAGACCGCCGAGGCGGTGGCGGAAGCATTGCGTGTCGGGTATCGACACGTTGATACTGCCGCAGCCTACGGCAACGAAAAAGGTGTTGGCGAAGCGCTGGCTGCCGCTGATGTTCCTCGTGACGAGGTCTTTGTCGAAACCAAACTGTGGATCAGTGATTATGGTTATGATGCCGCGCTGCACGGTTTCGAAAAAAGTGCCGCAAAGCTCAACGTCGATTACATCGACCTACTGCTGCTGCATCAGCCGCTGACCTCAAACTTTGACCTCACCTTGGAGGCATATCGGGCGATGGAAAGTTTGTATACATCCGGCAAGGTGCGGGCGATCGGCGTTTCGAATTTCATGCCCGAAGTGCTATCAGATTTCCTGACGAAGATTGACGTGGTTCCGGCGGTAAACCAAATTGAAGTTCATCCGTATTTCCAACAGCGTCAGTTGCAAGCATTGCACGCCGAGCACGGCATTATCACCCAGGCGTGGTCGCCCATCGGTGGTGTAACTATCTACGGAAACGGACAGCAGAGGACACTGGATAACGAGATACTCAATAACATTGCTGAACAGCACGGCAAAAGTCCGGCTCAAGTTATGTTGCGTTGGCACATTCAGGAGGGTCGCTCTGCGATTCCAAAATCCGTGAAGCCAGCTCGTATCACAGAGAATTTTGAGGTTTTTGATTTCACGTTGACCGATCAGGAGATTGACGCGATTAACGCGTTGGATACCGGAACGCGTAGTGGTCCTGAACCGTCGAGTATCACCTTGGAAAGCCACGGGACACCCATCCCCGAGGCCTAAGCGAATCCTTTCACATTCTGAGCCCAGTGTACGTAGATGTACTCGTGTGCAGTCGTACCATTGTATTTGCTCCAGGCGTTACAGCTTGCGCCAAGTTCCACAGAAGAACTCTTCCAAGCGGTTTTCCACAAAAGGACGCCGATATCTTTTACAAAGATTGTCGGCATCTAGATTCGATGGCGTAGGGTCATGATCATGGGGCACAATGGAGGTATGTACGTGTCAGCCGAAGTGATTTCGATTATCTTCGCTGCTGCCGGTGTTTTGATAACCCTCGGCGGTGGCTTCTTCGCTGGTTTGGCATGGTTGCTCCGACGTATGGACGAACGATTCGATAAGGTTGATGTCCGATTCGATAAGGTTGATGTCCGATTCGACAAAGTGGATGAACGCTTCGATAGGGTATATGAACGCTTCCACAAAGTGGATGAGCGTTTCGATAAAGTAGACGAGCGGTTCAACAAAATGGACGAGCGGATTGGTCAATTACAGGCCGAGTTGAATGATGTAAAAGTTGCCGTTGCTCGGCTGGAAGGTCCGCACCAGCGTCTGATATTTCCGCGCTGATGGGCCATGTCTCATAGGTCCTCGCTACGGTTGCTCACCTTTCATAGCACTTTGGTGCGCTACATGCATACAGCGCATTGATGCAGTGGAGGTGATCAAGAACTGTGACGCTGGAAGTGACTGGTCTGAACTGATTGAGTGACCGAGTCTGAAAGTTCTTCATCGTGTCGGCTGCGTTCGTTGACATAGGGAGCCAGGTAATAGTCAGGACCTGAATAGCTTGGTACACATCATTATTGATCCTGGTCAGTTCCATCTTAGCGACCAGTGTCGATCAGAACAGGTTCTCCAGGTCATCGTTTAATTTGGAAGAATGCAGTTAGGCCATTCGGAGAGTTTTCGTTTACTTCACCTCTGAATATCAGAGAGTGTACAGAGACTTATAGTATACAGTCCAATTTTATAGATAAAAACTAAGAGTCATAAATAAACTGGTACACCTGGACCAAATGGAATCCCGAAGAATACAAAGACATACAAAAGCAGATTGAAGGTTATAAAGAATGCAATCGAGTACGGGAGCATCAAGGCAACATATGTCCCGATCCCTGCGTCCTTATCGTAACGCTTCATGTAGGCCAATACGATCGGCATGTAGGGAAACAACGGCGTGACGATATTGGTTGATGAATCGCCTATGCGGTATGCAGCCTGAATGAATCCGGGGTGATAGCCGAGCTGCATCAGCATGGGCACCATGACTGGAGCCTGCAGAGCCCATTGAGCACTTCCGGAGGTAATGAGCAGGTTGAGAGCGACCGTAAATATAGTAAACGTGAGAATCAGGAGAAGCCCTGTAAAGCCGATGCTCTTTAGGGCTTCCGAACCTGAGACAGCAACCCACAGTCCCAGGTTGGGCCAGTTGAAATACTCAATAAATTGTGCGATGGCAAAGACCATCACAATATAGGTCCCCATGCTCGCTATTGCAGCTGACATATGTTTGGAGACGTCGTCAGTATTTTTGATATTTCCGACGTAGATCCCATATGTCAGACCCACCGTGACAAAGAAACCGAGGAGCAGTGGGATAATCCCATCCATGAACGGCGATTCGATAACGCTACCGTCTTCGCCTCGTAATGGGCTAGTGGGAATGATTACTGCGACAGCAATGAGAGCTGCGTAAATTAGTCCGGCACCTGAAGCGAGAAGAAACGCATACCATTCTCTTTTGGTCGGTTCTTTTTCACTCTCGTCAACGACAGCCTCCCCGTCGTAGACACCCAGACGCCGTTCCGTGACGCGTGAAGTGATTAGTCCGCCAACGATAGTAAGTGCGAATACACAGACGATATTGAAGTACCAGTTAGCTACCGGAGCTACATTGATTGAGTCGTCGACAATATGTGCAGCTTCTGTGGTGATACCGGCTAGCAGCGAATCTGTACCCACAACTAATAAATTTGCGGTGAACCCTGCGCCTGCTCCAGCAAATCCTGCCACGATACCAGCGATCGGGTGTCTTCCCAGCTTGTAGAAGGTTAACGCCATGAGCGGTGGGATTAAGACCATGGCCGCATCGGAGGCGATATTTCCCATGATCCCAATCAAAACAGCGACATACGGTATAAGCCCTGAAGGAACTCGGCTCACGCTTATCCGAACGGCGTAGTCCAAATAGCCGACCTGCTCCACAAGTCCGATCCCGAGCATTAAAACAAGGACAAGCCCCAGTGGGGCAAAGCCTGTAAAGTTATCCAACATCGAGGTAAGGATGAACTGGATTCCTCCTGCTGACAGAAGGCTGTTAACCTGCTCTGTTTCCCCTGTTTGAGGATGCTCTACGCTAGCGCCTAAAGAATTGGCGAGTGCTGAAAGACCGATTACTACTATGGCGAGGCTAAAGAATAATACGAGTGGGTCTGGGAGCTTATTGCCAAGTCGTTCAATGATTGAAAATATGCGACTGGACAATTTTTCTTTGCGGGGTTTTGTTGTAGTCACTTTGCTGGCCTCTCTTGTCTGCCTGCAATGAAGGGTGATCTAAGATATTTGCTAGCCGAATTTCAAATGAGGATGCGCTGTAGGCTGATGTCAAAAAGTTTTTGTATCAGTGAATGCTTCTTGTGCATCAGTGAGGATTTGCGGCTCACGGAACATGCTTAATGCTGTGGCTGCGAGGATAATGGCACCATCCGAAATTGTCTTTTGGACAGCCGGTCCGTTAGCAGCGGTGGCGAACTCGCGAGTGTGAGGTGTCAACCCTTCGCTCAGACTGATCATCGGGTGGATAGCGGGGATTATTTGGCTGATATTACCCATGTCGGTTGACCCGAAGACATCGTCAGTTACTGACGGAGTGCGGTCGAGCGTTCGATATGCCGCATCTGCAAGTTCCACCAACACTGGGTTAGAGATAAGGGCATCATATGGGGGAGTAGGGGTTTTTACTTCGGCCTCGCACTCTGTTGCGTAAGCTGCACCGTCGATACATCTACGGACACGAGGGACTACCTCCTTGTGCAAATGGTCGGTGTCACGGCATCGTATAAAGGCATGAATTCCTGCATGCTCGGGGATGATGTTCGGAGCTTGTCCGCCATCGGTAATAATTGCGTGAATTCGGACGTCGTCTCTGAGCTGTTGTCGGAGCAAGCCGATTGCATTCAGAGTAAGCGTCGCTGCATCTAGCGCATTGCGACCGAGTTCAGGGGCGGCTGCAGCGTGACTCGCTCGCCCTGTGAATTCAACTTCTAGAGCAACGCGGGCTAGAGATGCGCTGGCGACTGCATCTTGCCCATACGGATGGATCATGATGGCTGCGTCGATGTCATCAAGAACCCCGGCCTCAATCATTGGTACTTTCCCGGCTCCGCCTTCTTCTCCGGGGCTTCCGATGATAGTCAGGTTTGCAGCGGTATTTCCGTCGCGTTCGAGGGTACTTTTGAGCAGGAGGCCGGCACCTAAACCAGAAGCGGCGATAATATTATGGCCGCAGGCGTGGCCGATTTCTTCCAGTGCATCATATTCACAGAAAATACCGACTGTAGGCGTAGTTTCCGAGGTGTCGGTAGTTTTCCATCGAGCTACGAAGGCGGTGTCTAAACCGGCGTAGCCCCGTTGAACTTCGAAGCCGTGTTCTTCTAGTTCGAAGGTCAGCCGGCGAGCAGCGTAGACCTCCGTGAATCGAATTTCTGGGTGGGCGTGGAGATCACTTGCCACGTCAGTCAACATAGGCAGGTGCTCATCAAGAAACGCCTTCAGCTCTTCAACGTATGCCTTTACCTGGTTTCGTTTGTCTGCAGCTTTTCTCAATGCTGTGCTCCTCATTCGTCCGACTCGTAGTGACGTGAACCACGATTAGCGTTTACGCTACATTCGGCCTTTGGGGCCGGCTAGAATTCGGCATAAAAGAACATTTAAAGGGATAATCTGTTTGATATGCACAACAGGGGTATGAAGTACGACGCTTCCTTGTCCGAATCTGATCTGGAACTTTTCGACGCCTTACAAGAGAATCCGCGTGCGTCGTGGGCTGATCTTTCCCGAAGACTAGGTGTTAGTGCTCCAACTGTTCGACGCCGGTGGGGCCGACTTGAGGAGACTGGTAGTGCGTGGATATCCACGTATGCTGATATGAATTCCGGAGTCATAAACGCCAGTGTCAGAGTCAAGTGTCAGCCCGGCATGACGCTGTGCGTTGCAGAAGAACTTACAAGGATTCCTGAGGTTCTATCTGTCTCAGAAATGACTGGTTCATTTGATTTACAGCTTGTTGTGATGACCGAAGAGATGTCCCGATTCAGGATGGTAGCTCATGAAAGAATTGGTTCTATACCGGGGGTTGCAGAAGTCCATTCTGCGTTAATGACCATCGTTTTTCATGAGGGTTCTGCTTGGAAAACAGGGGCATTAGCGGCACGCAGCGAGAATGTACAAGCCCTGGGCCGTGCTCCTAATTCCCAGTTTCTTGGTTCGAGAGTTCGCGCTGTGTTGGGTGTTTTGGAAAGGGCCGGACGAGCTCCTGCAGAGCACGTGGCTGCGGCAATCGGTACCAGTAAGGCGCATGCGCGGCGCATTGTGTCCGCTCTAATACAAAAGGGAATATTGACACAGCGTGTCGACCTGGCAGCGGAAGATTCAAGCTGGCCTCACGGTCTGGCGCTATGGATGATCTCACCCGCCGACGAACTTTTAGCCAATGCTGCACATGTCCGCCGCTTACAACGAACCCGGCTGTGCGCTGCTCTTGGTGGTGGAGAGTGCAATCTATTTGCGATCGTGTGGCTTCATTCATTAGAAGAATCAGCAGAAGTTGAGCACCAAGTTATCAAGGGTCTGGGAATAAGTGTTGTTGATAGAGCAATATTGATGCATCACTATAAGAGAATGGGACATTTGCTCGATGCGACCGGTCGTCATGTAGGCCATGTGCCATGGGTTGCTGCCGTGGAGGGCTAACGTAGATACGCGCAGGTGATTTAAGTGTTTGGTTGAGGCCTGGAACTAAATGACTTCGTAGGTGTTGCTAGCACTAGGAGTTTTGTCGTCGTGAGTAACAACTCCGTGTGCGGGACGTTGATGGCTGCTCGTGGCGTTTACCCGATATGTACGGGACAGCGGTCTGTATTTGCCCCTGATACTGGGGACGCGTTGGATTCCGAAGCAGCAGTCGCAGAATCATTATATCGATTGGCTGAGCTATTTTCTGAGCGGCAACCCACGGACGCTGCTTCACCAACCGGGGTCAATATTTTGACAATCGGTTTGTATTTACCGGGTGCTTCGATGTTTCCCCCACCGGCATTTGTGAAACTCTATGGGGCTTAGTGAATGGCGCGTGACGAAATATAGAGTTCTTCGGGACGGTAACGTTGCTGGATGGTCTCGGTAAATTCATCGGCCGGGATCTCAACAATGGATACGGATACGGCGTCGTCGTCGACTCCGAAAGTCTCCACATAGTGTTGTTTCATCTTTTCGGCGATGTCACGTTTAGTCTCGGTATCGCGTCCCGGGTGCATGCTGATGGCGATGTGTGGCATGATGATGTTCCTTCGCTACGGTGGGTGATTTGGTCCATCACCACTTTAGCGTCACAGGACTTAGCTGGCGACCGATTCGGTTGATTGGCGTCGGGGAGCCAGGACGATTGCCGGAACAATAATGAGGGCGACGATGCCGCGGTCGAGGCGGTTACCGGTGAGGTTACGACGCAGCACGTAGTTATTGCGGTACCACCTGCGCTGGCGATTGAAACCATCGAGTCTAGACCAGAGCTGTCGGCTGAGCTTATAGCAGCCCCTGCGACAGCGCCGGTATAGATGAGCGATATGGTCAAGGCGATCGCCGTCTATGACAGCCCTGTCTGGCATACGGCTGGCCTGGCAGGTTCGGCGATCAGCTATCGCGGACCGTTCCATGAGTTTCACGACCACAGCGGTCCAGATGCATCCGGTACGGCGGCAATTTTTGGTTTTGCCCGTTCGATAACGCTGCCCGATGCCACCGATGATGACATCGGAGCCAGCAGCGCCGAGGCCGCGCTCCCTCTGGCGGTGCTAAACAGTGCCGGTAATAAACGGATCCATTGGGCTTCAACTGAAACAGCTGATGCTTTTAGCGGTCACATCGAGGGAGCGCTCCGGGCGGGCCTAGCCCCGGCGCGAAGCATCCAAGATTTGTGAGCTTAGTAGGCATCACAGTTGGTGGCGGATGTTGCACAGCTAGGCAGGATTCTGTGCCCACATATCCGGTCCAAAGACCTCATAATGAATCGATTCCGAAGGCACACCTTGTTCCATGAGTGTTTTGCGGGCCATCTGCATAAACGGTAGTGGACCACACATGAACACTTCAGCTTCGGCAGGTAACTCCACATCGGATAGATCCATGAAACCTGGACGTGCCGGATGCAAAGTCGGGGCTTCTTCGGCGCCTTCTTCATACCAGTTCTGGGCCCGAGCATCCGGCATCGCCAGTACTTGGCGGCGCAGGCTGTCATACAGTGCATGGTGTCCGTGGGTCTTATCCGCATGGAATAACCGAACTGTGCGTTCTGGTTGACGACGGGACAGATCCTCCATAATCGCAGCCACCGGGGTGATTCCAATACCAGCTGATACCAGCACCAGTGGAGACTCAGACTCGCCAAGAATCACGTCACCGGCCGGTTGGGAAACATCCAGCACCGTGCCCGGAGTAGCGTTTTCATGCAACCAACCCGATACCCGCCCATCCGGGGCACCGTTGACCCCGCGCACGCGTTTGATAGTTACGCGTAGGCTATCGCCACGGGGACCGGAAGAAATTGTGTACTGGCGTGGTTGACGACGACCATCCGGCAGATCAACCGCAATAGAGACATATTGGCCGGTATCGTGACTGGGTGTTGAACCAGAAACCGGCGACAGCAGCAGAGAAAAGACCTCATCGGATTCCTCAAAGCGTTCGACCACTCGATATGGCCGGTACGGCTGCTCCGGATTCGTGCCGGCTTGTGCATACAGGCGGGCTTCTTCGGCAATCAGCGCGGTGGCAAATAGCCAGTACACCTCATCCCAGGCGGCAACGATTTCTGGAGTTGCCGCATCACCGAGTACTTTGCCAATCGCACCAAGCAGGTAACGACCAACGATCAAATAATCCGCTGCCTGGATCCCCAATGAAACGTGTTTATGCGCAATACGTTGCATTACCGCAGTAAAGTCTGGGGCATCCGGATCAATCAGGTGCACGGCAAATGCCACCACTGAGGCGGCCAGCGCTTTGGGCTGCTCGCCGATGGCCTGATTGGCCTCATTGAATACGTTGAGCAGTTCCGGGTGGGCTTCGAACATATCGCGGTAGAAGATCACCGTGGCATCATCGGCGATTCCTGCGACGACGTCGGCGGTTTCTTTGACGATAGCTTCGTGATCCGGTGACAGTTTCATGGCTGGATTTCGCTCCTTAGCACGACCAGTTTTTCTTAGGGTTTTGACTCACCGTCATTGTCATCCACCAGCTGGTCAGGTTGCAGCGGTTTCCACCGTGTTTAATCGTTGCGCCCAGTCAGCGGCGGATATGCCCGTTTGGGCCTCGTCCAGGACATTGTTCTCAGCTGAGGTACTCAGCGAATAATAGGTGAGAGTGTCTCGCCTACGAGGAGATTGATTCGAACTCCGCGAGGAGCATAGCTGAGATAACTCTGGGCAAAGAGGTCATGCCTGGACCGTATTGGGCTGGTAGCCTCGGGTCATGCCCAAACGAAGTGGTGACATCCCAGGATGACTCTACAAGACAGCAGAGTAGAGCTTGAATACACGTGGGCGTAAAGTGATTCTAGGGAGGTGGACCGTGTCTACTTACTAGGCCCCTCTTGTTACACTTTTTAGAATCTCGGTTTAGACTTCTCTGTTCTGCTTTTGCGCGCTAACGTAGAACAGAGTCGCAAGGGGATTTCCGACTTTTCGGGCTACCCAATGGAACGGATTTCGAACAGCAGAATTGCCAGATGAGTCAGGGGGGATTGCTATTGCCAAAGCGAAAGGTAAGTATGCGCGTCAGCCGAAGCTGACTGAAGAGGACGTGGAGCAAATTCACGTTTTGCTGCAACTTGGTCATGAAAAGACTGAGATCGCACGGCAATTTCAGGTCTCTCGTCAGAGTGTCTACAATGCTTTAAAACGCCACTCTGCCGCCGACAGGTGATGGGGCAGCTGGATCTGTCATGGATGAAGTTACCGCAAAAATACCGTAGATTTCCTGCAAAAATGTCGCAATAAGGGAGGATGTTAGTCGCGTCCGAAGCTCTGGTAGGCGGGCTGCCGGGTTGTTTCGAAGGCTGCGCCGATGACCGTCCAGGAGTCTCCGGCCTTATGGGCTTGCGTACTGTTTCCCGTTAGGTTGGCTTTGGCTTGTTCAAGGTTGGCTCGAGCGGCACGAATGTTGCGGAAGTGGGTGGCGTCTTATGCAAGGCAGCTACGAATTGGATCAGATTTCCTGTCTGGCCTGGACTAGCAAATAAGAGACACTAATCGCCGTAAATGTATGCACGTTGGCGCGACTTGGCAGTGGTGTAAGCTAGAGGAATCAGTTCTGGTCCAGCGGTACTTGAAGACTTTTAGTCCGATAATTTACCGCGTATATACCGCAAAATGGCCGCATTAGCGTGGATTAATCGTCGTAGACGTCGCGGCGGTGCCCGAAATCCACGGCGACAATCACCAGTTGGTGGTCCTGGATGTCGCAAATCATCCGGTAATCTCCAATCCGGTAGCGCTAGAGCCCGGCTTGATTTGCTGTCATACGTCTGCCCCGGTCTCGGGGGTTCTCCAGTGTTGCTACTTCGTCCATATATTTGCGGATGCGCCGCAGCATGGGCTTATCGAGTTTGCGTAGACCTTCTGCTGCTTTGCGAGTGTGCTCGATATGCCAAGACGTTTGCCCCACTCAGTGAAGGTCCCCATGATCATCAGATGGTTCGATGCCCAGCTCGTCCCAGAGTTCATCCAGAGGTCGCGTTTTCAGTTCGCCACGGCGGACTGCTTCAGCATCACGTTCTAACCCGTAGATGTACTCTGTCTCGGAAAGATGTTCTTCCAAGGTGCGGATCAGGTAATAGGACTTGCTCCGTCCTGTAGAAGCGGCAAGTCGGTCCAATCGATTGTTGAGTTCAACCGGAATACGAATCCCGATATTCTTCGTCGCGTTACTCATAAAAACTCCCTTCAACCCTAGTGTACCACTTGTGCAACACGTGGTACAGCATCGGAGAGGGATCCTCACTGTGGATGAACGGGATGTGTAGAAAACCTGCGCCAACCAGAGCAGTAGTGGCCGTAAAGCTCTAGCCACTATGGGACGCCGCGGAGGAAAACAAGCCGCCAAACGCTGGCACGACCCCGCACATAAGGACGACCAGGAGGCAGCACGAAAGCCTTTAGCAGAAGCTAATAAACGACGTCGTCGGTGAGTCGCTCCGCCATCCGGGGTGCGAGTTTCTTGAGCCGGGTTTTGACATGCCCACGGTCAGCGCGTTGTGGCGCAGCAGGGGTGGGGTATTGACCAGTAGATCGATTACGGTGGATGAGCCAGTCGTGGCCCCAGCACCCGTTCTAGTGATGGGTGAATCTGTGTCAACAGCCCCGGTGGCCGGTTGCGCACTTGGGTCAGTTGAGCAGCGAGATTGTCATTAAACCCATACAGCATCGGCACTTCGGCAATCTGTTCTTCTGCTACGGTGACCCGCCGCAGTGTGTGGCATGGTGCGTGCTGTTTCGATGATGTAGGCGTCTCGGGCATCCGTTTTGGCCTGTCCCGGATGCATATCAGCGACCCGGCGCATCGTCAATCCAGACAGATATGCAACTTGGATCCCCAAGTGTTGGGCCACCGCAATGACCAAGGCACCGATGGTTTGGGCTGAGCCACTACAACGAATAGCTCACCGTGTTTGATGGCAAGTTCTTTCAACAGTTGCTGAATTTTTGGTTCAGATTGCGGCAACGGTTTGTCATGCACGATTTGGCCATCGTGGTTGACAGCGGTGGCATGATGGTCGGTTTTGCCGACATCGATTCCCAGAAAGAGTTGTGGTTCCATCGGGTACCTTCTTCGGTTCGTTCCAATACAAGACCAGGTCATCGATGACTCGTGCGTTCACATCCACGTTACACAGCCCCACAGAAACTAGAGCGTGCTTCGCTTAGCAATCCGAACGAACCAGACCGGTTCCGGTGACAACACCCCCTGATTATGGACAACTGGGGGCAACCATCATGCCGGAACCAGCCAGTCCCAGA